>CAJQPH010000067.1 GCA_905480165.1 uncultured Flavobacteriales bacterium | reverse complement strand
CATATCCAGCGACTTTTTTCCCAAATGAATTAAAATACCTTGCAAGAGCAGACATACCTATGCCACCGATACCAACAAAAAAGAAGTTTTTATAATCTATAATTCTTTTATTCATTGTAATAATATATTCTCCGATTCGTCAATGATATCAGAGGTCGCGTTAGGTCTTGCCAAACCCAATATGTTTTTTGATAGCCGCCCAGATAAATCTGCATCAGTAAGTAATGAGTTCACATTATTTATAAGTCCATCAGCACAATCTAAGTCTCTTACCATTAACGCCGCATCAGCATTTACTAAAGACATCGCATTTTTGGTTTGATGATCCTCCGAAACATTCGGTGAAGGAACTAGAATGACAGGCTTACCTACCAAACAGAGCTCAGAAACAGAAAGCGCACCAGCTCGAGAGACAATAACATCCGCCGAGGCATAGGCAGCATCCATTCTGGAAATAAAAGCCAATAACTTAATGTTGGGGTTTTCCTTTTCAGAAACTATTGATTTCAGTTGATCAAAATAATACTTTCCACATTGCCATATATATTGGACTTCTCGATCAGCACCCTTCTGTATCATTTCAAGCATGGTATCATTCAAAGTCTTTGCTCCAAGACTACCGCCCAATATCAAAATCGTTTTTTTATTCTCAGCCAATTCAAAAATCTTTAATGCTTCTTTTTTAGAGAGCATATCATTCGAAAGATTTTTACGAACAGGGTTTCCCGTTAGCTTAATTTTTTCTTTAGGGAAGAAATTTTCAAGCCCTTCATATGCTGTACATATAAGATCTACTTTTTTGGAAAGCAAAATATTGGTTTTTCCAGGAAACGAGTTTTGTTCCTGAACTACAGAAGGCACCCTTAGCCATGTCGCCATTTTTAATGTAGGACCACTTGCATAACCACCAACACCAATAACAACTTCAGGCTTAAATTTCTTAATCACTTTTCTGGCACGAAGCAAACTAATAAGCAACATAAATGGGAGCTTAAAATTCGACAATGCCAACTTTCTTTGAAATCCCATGATGGGCAAACCTACAATATCAAAACCCGCATCAGGAACCCTTGTCATCTCCATCTTACCAATAGCCCCAACAAATAATATTTTTGCCTCAGGATTTCTTGTTTTTATTTCATTAGCAATTGCAATCGCTGGAAAAATATGTCCTCCGGTACCTCCTCCGGAAATAATAACGCTAGAAATATGTCGATTATCCAATTTCATCTTGAAATATTTTTCCTGTTTTACTTCCCTTCATACTCTTACTTGCTATTGATTGAACAATACCAATAGAGATACATGCCATTATTAAAGCCGATCCACCCATCGCCAAAAAAGGCATGTTTTGTCCTGTTACAGGAAGAAGTCCGGTACAGACAAGCATATTTATCGTTGCCTGTGAAAGCAAATGTATTCCTATACCTAAACAGACATAAGACTCAAACATACTATCTGTCTTTAAGGCTACTTTTATAATCCTAAATAAAAGAATCAAATACAAAAAAATCAATATAAAAGAAGATATAGAACCAAATTCCTCCACAAAAGAAGCGTAATAAAAATCGGCATACGCCTCCGGTAAATACTCCTTTAATTTACCATCGCCAACTCCTTGACCCAGTATGGAACCATTGAAAATGGCAAGCTCAGCATTCTCAGATTGCGCATTCTGACCAAAACTCGACGGGTCTGTCCCTGTTTTTTTTTCAATTCTGCTTTCCCATGTATCGTATCGAGGTAGCATATTTAATGCTGGAAAACTCTTATGAACCGTAATTGCCAGAAACAAAAGCACCAGTCCACCACCAATAATGCTTGTCAATTTCAACCATGGCATTTTCCCAATAAACAATAGGATAAACGATAAAACAAAAAGCATGAGGGCAGTAGATAAATTGTCTTTTAGAATAAGACCACAAATCACTATTATGGGCAATAAAAGTGGCCAAAAACCTTCTTTCCAATTGTCTAATTTACTCTCTTTTTTAACGAGCAAACGGGACAGATATAATATCAAAGCCAATTTGGCAAAATCAGAGGATTGAAAGGTTAAACCTATAAATGGAATTCGTATCCATCGGTCTGCTCCATTGACATTCACACCAAAAATCATGGTAAAAATCAAGAGAATGATGGCAAGATAATAGGCAAATTTACTAATTTGAAAAATGTACTTAGAATCAATGCGATGTATGGTATACATGGAAAAAAAAGCAAGAATCACATACATGAAATGTTTGAACAAATAATAAAATGGTGTTCCACCCTCAATTTTCACAAGAATGGGAACAAAACTATAAACCGTAACTAATGAAAACGCAAGCATCAAAATGGAAATGATCCAAATCACCGGGTCTCCTTTAAGATATTTTAAATAGGCTCTCATGTAATTATTTAAGCTTTGAAAATAATGATGAAAAATAATTCATGGCGTATTCACTGTCTGAATCAGATGTTGTAAAAAGCAATACGCCAGGCCTAAACGAATAATCCTTAAGCGCATCAAGAGACTTGGTTAAATTCGAGAAATGTTTAATGTGATTTTGATCTTTTACTATGTCTTCACATTCTCCGAATACGATATATCTCTCTAGCTTTTTTCCTTCTCTATCATAGGAATTAATATAGGCACTGATTTCTGAAGTATTGCCGAGCCATACGGTTCGAAATGGAAACGATTCAATTGTTTTTTCTAAAACGGAAATATTAGGGTTGTGCCAACTAAAAGCATCCATCCCAAACAACTTTCCATGTGACTGTAATGCCGTTTCAGATGAGCCTAGCGAGGCAATTTCTTGCGCTTTAGCAATAGCAATCTTTATTTTATCGAATTCCTTTTCTATCATTACAGCATTCTTACCGCTTGCTTAAATTGATTTCCACGATCTTCGTAACTTTCAAACAAATCAAAGCTGGCACATGCCGGTGAAAGTAAAACCGAATCATCCTTTCGAGCCAAACGATAAGCATATGCAACCGCCTCGACTGCGTCTCGAGCCTCAACCAAAGTTTCTACTTTAGATTGAAATGCTTCTTTGATCTTATCATTATCTTCTCCTAGACAGATTATGGCTTTTACCTTTTCATCAACCAAACTCAATAATTCGTTATAGTCGTTTCCTTTATCAACACCACCAACAATCCAAACAGTAGGCTTCTCCATGCTTTCGAGAGCAAACCAGGTTGAATTTATATTGGTCGCTTTAGAGTCATTAATAAACTCTACACCATTAATCTTGGCAACAAATTCCAAGCGGTGTTCGACATTGACAAAATCTTCTAAGCTTTGTCTCACAATATCCTTGCGGATTTCAACAATTCTGGCGGCGATCCCGGCTGCCAAAGAGTTTTGGGTATTGTGCTTACCCTTTAAAGCTAAATCATGAATGGACATAGTAAATTGATCTTTTATATTGATTATTAATTGTTCCTTGTTTATATGGCCTCCAACCTGCTGTTCGCCGGTTAGAGAAAATGTTGCGATATTGATGTTTGGACTTTTTTTTTCCAAAGCCGATTTGATAAGAGAATCATCTGCATTGTATATCAGCCAATCATCTTTGGTTTGGTTATTTATGATTCTAAGCTTCGAATCAACATATAAATCCATGTTGTACTCGTAGCGATCCAAATGATCCGGAGTAATGTTGAGGATAATCGAAATGTCCGCCTTAAACTCTTGCAGATCATCAAGTTGAAATGAACTTAATTCTAGGATATAATATTCGCAATCTGAAACCGCAAGCTGTCTTGCAAAACTCTTACCTATATTACCACCAAAACCCACATCATAACCGGCTTTCTGAAAAATATGGTATACCAGCATTGTCGTTGTGGTTTTACCATTGCTACCTGTAATACAGATGGTTTTAGCCTGAGAATAACGAGAGGCAAATTCTATTTCGGAAATTAAACGGATATTCGTTTTTTTAAGGTGCTGAATAACGGCTGAATCTTGTGGAATTCCAGGTGATTTAATGACCTCGTCCGCTTTTTCAATTTTATGTAGACTATGTCCATTTTCCTCGAACGAAATGGAATTTTCTTCAAGCTCTTTCTTATAATTTTCTTTTATTTTACCATAATCAGATACAAATACCTCCGCTCCCAATTTTTGGGCAAGCAGAGCAGCTCCAACACCACTTTCACCGGCGCCAATTACTGCTATATATTTGTTTTTCAAACTCATTATCTTACTTTAAGTGTTACTATAGTTACTACAGCTAGGAGCACGGCAAGAATCCAGAATCTCGCTACTATTTTTGCCTCATGTAATCCTGATTTTTGATAATGATGGTGTAGAGGAGCCATTTTAAAAATCCGCTTACCTTCCCCGAATTTTCGTTTGGTGTATTTGAAATATCCAACCTGCATAATGACTGAAATGTTTTCTATGAGAAACACGCCACACAGGACAGGAATAAGAAGTTCTTTACGAATTGAAATAGCGAATACGGCAATGATTCCCCCTATGGCAAGACTCCCTGTATCTCCCATAAAAACTTGCGCTGGATAAGAATTAAACCAGAGAAAACCAATACAAGCTCCAACAAAGGCAGAAATGAAAATAACGAGCTCCTCTGCATAAGGGATATACATGACATTTAAATATTCGGCAAAACTTGCATGAGAACTGACGTAAGCCAATATGGCAAGAGCAATTCCAACTATAGCAGATGTTCCTGTTGCCAGACCATCTAGACCATCAGTCATGTTCGCTCCGTTCGAAACGGCAATGACAATAAATATGACAATTGGAATGAAAATCAACCACCCATAAGAACCATCACCGCCAAAGAGCCACTTGTAATTGAACTCATTGTCCTTAACAAAGGGTATGGTTGTGGTCATTTCATCGGTTTCAACCCATTTGTAATTTTCACCTGAACTCAAACCAGTCTGCTCGTGAGAAACCAGTTTTTCATTTTCTTTGAGCTGATAGTCATCCGAAACGCGTTTGTGCACTACGACATCATCTGAAAAATAAAGTACGGATCCCACAATCAATCCCACACCAATTTGACCGATGATTTTAAACCTTCCCTTTAACCCTTCTTTGTTTTTCTTAAAAACCTTTATATAGTCATCTAAGAACCCTATCAAACCCAACCATACAGTAGCAATAAGCATGGTTATTACATAGACGTTTTCGAGGCGCGCAAATAAAACTGTAGGTATAAGTATTGCAGCCAAAATAATGAGACCTCCCATGGTTGGCGTTCCAGACTTTTCCAACTGACCTTCAAGACCCAAATCCCGAACAGTTTCTCCAATTTGCTGCCTTTGTAAATGTCTAATAATTCTTTTTCCAAATATGATAGAAATGATTAGCGAGGTAATTAGGGCCAAAGCAGCTCTAAATGAAATGTATCCAAATAATCCGGCCCCTGGGAAGTTGTATTTCTCTAAAAATTCAAAAATATAATACAGCATTAGTTCTCTATTTGGTTTAAAAATTCACTAGCAATTTGATAATCATCAAAATCATATCTAACTCCCTTTATTTCTTGATATTTCTCGTGCCCCTTTCCCGCCAACAATACAATATCCAAGCTACTCGCCAACTTAATAGCAAGTTTAATGGCTTCTCTACGGTCTGAAATAGAGAGGGCCATATCCCGCTCAACCTCATCAAGACCTTTTCTCATATCCTCTAAAATCAAATCAGGGTTTTCATTTCTCGGATTATCAGAAGTAAGAATGAGTTGATCGCTTAATCTAGCGGCAATAGATGCCATAATCGGTCTTTTTGATACGTCACGATCTCCACCACACCCCACAACCGTATATAATTTTGCATTTTTCTTTTTGATGCTATTTATAGTTGAAAGAACGTTTTCAAGTGCATCAGGTGTATGGGCATAATCAACAATTGCAGTGGGACCCTTTTGACCTTTCACATATTGAAATCGGCCATCTACTGAGCTTAGATTGCTTAATGCACTAAGTATTGTAAGCTTGTCCTCTCCAAGAAGAGTTGCTGTTGCGAAAACGGTCAATAGGTTATACGCATTAAACCGCCCTATTAATCTAGAATAGAATTCCTTTCCATCCATATTTAATATCAATCCAGATATGTCATTTTCAATGATCTTAGCCTTGAAGTCTGCCGGAGTTTTTAATGCGAAATTGTATTTCTGAGCTAAAGTATTCTGCAGCATAACAGAACCATTTTTATCATCAATATTCACCAAGGCAAAAGCATCTCTCGACAGGTCATCAAAAAATTTCTTTTTTGCTTTTATGTAAGCATCAAAAGTCTTGTGATAATCAAGATGGTCATGACTAATATTTGTAAAGACCCCTCCCTTAAATTGAACTCCATGAATTCTATTCTGAACTACAGCGTGAGAACTCACCTCCATAAAACAATGGGTACAGCCCTCATTTACCATTTCATTTAATAAACTATTCAATGATACCGGATTCGGAGTTGTGTGTGTAGACTTGATTGATCTATCCCCAACTTTATTGGTCACCGTTGAAATCAAACCGCATTTATGTCCAATCGAGGAATATAGATCGTGTATCAATGTTGCCGTAGTCGTTTTACCATTTGTTCCGGTTATCCCAACCAGATCAATCTTTCTCGACGGGTGATCAAAAAATGCACTTGCCATGGCAGCGAGAGCGATTGAACCATCTTTAACCAATACAAAAGTCATATCGTCTTGAGAGTAATCACCAGGTTTTTCGAGGATCACACATCTACATCCCTGATCAATAGCGCCTTGTATATAATCATGTCCATCAACCAAAACACCCGGGATAGCAAAAAACACATCGCCACCAGTGACCAATCTAGAATCAAAATGAAGTCCTTTTACAGGCATATCACAATCCCCTTGAGTTACCTCAAAGTCAAAGCCAACTAATATGTCTTTTAATTTTTTCATTATTCTTTTAATGTGATTTGAATCAAACGACCCTTTTCAACATCTTCACCCTCCTTTACCGACTGATAAATGACCCGGCCATAACCTTTTATTTTTACTACATATCCCAAAGACTCAAGAAGAAACACCGCATCCTTAGCAGTCATTCCCTCAACATTTGGCATCAATTTCTTATCAATCTTTCTATCGGATAATTTGATTTCTGACGAGGACTTTGATGAATTAATCCAGTTTCCAGATTTATTATGTTCGTGTTCATAACCCAATTCTGAAAGAGCACTCGAAATATTTGATTTATAACCGGACTTTATTTGGGGAGACTTCTTAGAACGTTCTCCCACCTCATTAATGGCGTCATGAAATTGCAAATTAGAAGCAAACACCTTATTGGCAACAGCAGCAAAAACGGTTCCCGAAACCTTAGCGCCATATATGTTGACCTTAGGCTTATAAATCACTACAATACAAGAATACAATGGGTTGTCCGCGGGAAAATACCCGCAAAAAGAGGCTTGATACTCTGATTTATTCCTTTCTAAAAACTGACCAGATTGATCCATTATCTTGGCTGTACCCGTTTTTCCAGCAATATCAAAATTCACACTAGCGAGATCAGAACCCGTTCCACTTTTCATGACCCCCTCAAGACATTTTTTGACTTTATTAATCGTTGATTGAGAACAAATTCTTTCCTTTAAAACTACAGGGCTAAAACTTTCAACAACTTCACCTGACCGCCTTATTTCTTGAACAAATAATGGCTTCATCATCTTTCCATTATTGGCAACAGTGTTGTACAAGCTTAATGTTTGTAAAGGGACCTGTTCTACCTCGTAGCCGATAGCCATATAGGGTATAGATAAGCCAGACCAAACTTGAGTTCCTGGCCTCGAAACCAATGGCGTTTTCTCACCCATTAATTTGATTCCCAAAGGATCAGTTATGCCGAATTGCTCCAATCGATCAATAAACTTGTGAGGTTCATTTTTATACTTATCGTTGATTGTAGGAGCAATAACATTTGAGGATTTTTCAAAAGCCTTTTGTACGGTTATCTCTCCATATCCATTACCCCAATTTGAGTCATAAAGAGGCTTTGAAGACCCCTTAAATACATATTTTCCTGATGCGTTTACAAGATCATCTAAACGCAGTTTCCCATCTTCCAATGCTGCCATAAGTGATGCCAATTTAAATGTAGACCCTGGAGCAGTTCGGGTACCAATTGCATAATTATAGGGCTGGGTAAATGTGTTGTCAGCATGCCTTTTTAAATTAGAAATGGCTCTTATATACCCGGTTTTAACTTCCATTACAATAACACAACCGTGCGACGCATCCATATCTATAAGCTGCTTCTCAAGCTCGGAACGAACCACCTCCTGAATATCTGAATCAATTGTCAACACCAAATCAGAACCAGAAACCGCCTCTTTTTCATATTTATCCGTTTTCTTCCAACCCGTTGCCAGTTTTTGCACAACCCGCCGCCCAGAGCTACCTGCCAAAACATCATGAAATGCTCCTTCTATACCAATTGCTGTAACTTTGCCATCTTTGTTCGTATAACGCCCCATAGTACGCCCCGCAAAACCCCGCAGTTTTTTACGTATGGAAGTCTCATGATTGTCAATCAGACCTCCTTTCATCTGCCCCAGTTCAAAAATAGGAAGCTTCCGCAGCTGTTTACGCTGATCGTTCGTCACTTGCTTCTGAAGCAAAACATACTCTTTATTGTTAGCTCTTTTTGACCTAATCAGGTTTTCATATTCTCGAGGAGTTCTATCCTCAAATATTTCACTTAACCCTTCTGAAAGTTTCGATATTTCAGTGTCAAATACCTTTTGATCAACAACAGAAGGATCCATTGCAATATCATAATAGGATATGGTCGTTACCAAGGGGTTTAAATCCTTATCAAGGATATCACCATATTCCGCCTCCTCACTTATTGTTTTTTTCGGAATCCGATCATCACCAGCACCAAAAAGACTATTTCGATCTGACAACTGAATAGAAAGGGTCATCCACAAAACCAAAATCATAAGCATGACAAAGCTGAAATAGATAATATATGCCCGGTAAAAAAGAAAATCTTTATTCTTACTCATCTAATTATTTTTTAACACGAATCACCTTGGTTGCATTCAATGATTCTTTCAGCCCTCTTTCCTTTAATCTTTCTAAAAGTTTATACCTCTTAGTTTCATCCTCTAGCTGTGTTTTTTGATCTATAAAATCAGCTGCATTCTGATTGAATTCGGTTTGATTCATTTTAATGTCATCATTTAGCTGTTTTACATAGTAGCCTTTAGCGACAAAAACCATTAATAGGAATAGTATGAAAAAGATATAAGGCAGATTATTTAGCACAAATGACTTGGTCAAAAATTCCCCATTAAGAATCTGCGTTAAGGCACTTGCTTTTTTACCTTGACCTACAGGCTTATCCGCCCCAACTGTATTCTTTTCAACTCTACCCATTTTTTTCCGCTATTCTTAATTTGGCACTCCGAGAGCGGGAGTTTTGTGACATTTCATACTCTTCTGGAATAATCGGCTTTCTATTTATTTCTGTTAACGGCTTTATAGGATTCCCATAAAAATCTTTTTCCATAACCCCTTCAAAATTCCCCTTCTTCATGAAATTTTTAACAATCCGATCTTCCAACGAATGATACGAGAGCACAACCAAGCGTCCTCCCGGATTTAATAGTTCCGATGCCTGAAGAAGAAAATACTCTAACACCTCCAACTCCTTATTAACTTCAATTCTTAAAGCTTGAAAAACCTGGGCGTAATACCGATGCTCTTTAAACTTTGGCGCCATTTTAGACAAAAGCTCTACAAACTCATGAGTTGTAGTTATTTGACTACCAACTCTTTTTTGAATGATTTCAGAAGCCAGTTTTCTGGCATTTTTGATCTCCCCATATTTCCTGAATATTCCAACCAATTCCTCCTCTTCATAATTATTGAGAATCTCCGCAGCGGTTATTGAACCCACTTTATTCATCCTCATGTCAAGAGCGGCATCCCCTCTTGTAGAAAAACCCCTTTCCTCAACATCAAATTGATGTGATGAAACACCTAGGTCAGCCAAAATCCCATCTACAGAATTGACTCCCCTCGCTTTCAACTGATTTGACAGGAATTTAAAATTGGATTGGATGAAATTGAAGTTAGGCGCATTCCAAACGTTTGCTTTTGCATCTTCATCCTGATCTAATGCATACAGAACTCCCTTTTCGCTTAGCTTTTCGAATATGGCTTTAGAATGTCCGCCACCACCAAAAGTAACATCAACGTATACCCCATCTGGATTTATATCTAAACCCACAAGGCAATCGTCTTTTAAAACGGGTATGTGATATGTATTATTCGTTTGCTCCATCCAAGTCTCCCATTACTTTATTTGCCAAATCTGCAAAGTCCGTCATGTTGTCTTCAATCATATTGAAGTACTTGGATTTATCCCAAATTTCTATTCGATCATTGTAAGCTATAAGCATAACCTCTTGACCCAAACCAATCCGCTCAGAATGTCCAGAAGGAACCAAAGCCCTTCCAGCATTATCAAGCGACACCTGTTTTGCGCCTTGATGAAACAATCGATAAAACATTCGATTTTCTGGTTTAAACAAATTCATTTTGGATAGCTTTTTACTCACCCGCTCCCATTCTGAGATTGGATAAAGTGTTAAGCAGTCTTCAAACCCCTTATTTAACATGAAATCGCGCTGGGCATTTGCAGGAAGTTGTTTGCGCAGACCCGAAGGGAACAGAAACCTGCCCTTGCTATCTAACTTAACCTCAAACTCTCCTACTAATCCTGACATAACGAAAATATGGTTAAAAATAATGGATATTTACCACTTTTTACCACCAAAAATCAAATTGTTGAAAACTTATAACGCAATTTACACCATTTTGTTTCA
>CAJQPH010000066.1 GCA_905480165.1 uncultured Flavobacteriales bacterium | reverse complement strand
CTGCCTGAACCTGAGTCTATTGCCAAATATTTAGAAAGCTTTTTAGAAACTGGTTTAACAAAGGGGCAAAGGATACTCATCACTGCAGGTCCAACCTATGAGCATCTCGATCCGGTTAGATATATAGGAAATCATTCATCGGGAAAGATGGGTTTCGCAATTGCTAAAGCAGCTTTGACAAAGGGATATCTGGTTGAATTAATAGCTGGTCCAACAAAAGAAGAACTGATTCATCCAAACTTAAGCCGATGCGACGTTGTAAGTGCAAGTGAAATGATGATTGAAGTAAAAGACCGTTGGGCTTCATGTAAATTTGGCATATTTACTGCTGCAGTTTCTGATTATACACCAACTGTAAAAAGCACATCAAAGATCAAAAAAAGTGAAAGGGAATTGAATTTGGAGCTTGTTAAAAATCCAGATATACTGAAATGGGCATCCTTTAATAGAACGAATGGTCAAAAAGTGATTGGATTTGCACTTGAAACCAATAATGAAGAGGAAAATGCGTTATCAAAGTTAGAAGCTAAAAAATTGGACGCTCTTGTGCTAAACTCCACCCGTGATGAAAATGCAACATTCGGAGGAGATTTAAATAAAGTTACTATATTCGATAGGCACAAAAATAAAACGGAATTCCCTCTTCAGTCCAAGCTAGATTTAGGGATTGAAATAGTGAATATAATGTCAAGATTAGATGATTAAAAAATTGTTTTTTTGCTTATTAATGGTTCAATGCTTAAGCGCAAGTGCCCAAGAGCTGAATTGTCAGGTTTCCATAATTACCGATGCCAAATTAGAGGTAACAACTACGGAGCAGGAGGCACTTAAGCAACTTAAAGAAGTCATTTTTGATTTTATGAACAGTACGCAGTGGACCAAAGATAAATTCAAAATAGAGGAGCGAATAAATTGTAATCTTCAATTGCAAATCAATAGCATACCGAGTCAAGGTACATTTAAAGGATCACTTCAGGTTTTGTCTAGTAGACCTGCTTTTAACTCTAATTACAATTCTCTGTTATTTAATTTTCAGGACAATGATATTGTTTTTGGTTTTTCTAGAAATACGGCGCTATATTATACCAAGAATTCTTTCAGAGACAATTTATCCTCAATACTAGCATTTTATGCCTATTTCGTCATTGGAATGGATTATGATTCATTTGGAGAAAACGGGGGAACTCCTTATTTTGTTGAGGCCCAACAGATAGTTGTTAACGCTCAAACTTCAGGCGCACCGGGATGGAAGGCGAGCGAAACAGGTAAAAGGAATCGATTTTGGTTGGTAGATAACATTTTACAACAACTGTTTCAACCATTACGTGATTGTAATTATAAATACCATAGAAAAGGTGTAGATAAACTTTATGATGACAAGGATAAGGGAGTTAAAGAATTATACAAGGCACTGTTGAAATTAAAGCCTGTAGTCCAAACACGACCAAACACGGTAAATATTATCAATTTTGTCTATTGTAAAACAGCAGAACTAAAAAGTTTATTGGCTGAGTCAGACTTGAAAGAGAAGACTGATTTCGTTAATCTATTAAAACGATTGGACCCAGGAAACAGCTCCAAATTTCAGGAGATATTGAATTAGACCTATGATAAAAAAATTGCGCATTTCAAATTTTGCGTTAATTGAGCATCTTGAGCTTGAATTGAAAAATGGTTTTACCATAGTTACAGGTGAAACGGGTTCAGGAAAGTCAATTTTATTAAATGCATTCTCCTTGATGCTTGGGGAAAGGGCCAGCTCTTCAGTGGTTGGTAATTATTCGAATAAGGCTATCGTTGAATTTCATTTGACCAGCGAAGCACAAGACAAGGTGTTTTTTGATAAGCATCAACTTGATTTTGATGAGACAATCATACTTCGGCGAGAGGTTGTCAAAGATGGCAAGTCAAGAGTATTTATTAATGATACTCCTGTTTCACTTGCTATTTTACGCGAATTCACAACCGATAAACTTTTAATTCATTCACAATACAATACTTATGAGCTGAAATCTAAACAGACACAGCTTGAATTGTATGATTCTCTTGCTGGCAACACCCAAAAAATTGAAGCTTTTTCTAAGTTGTATCAAAAATTACTATTGCAAAGGGACAATTACAATAAGCTTGTTAGAGACTTTAAAAAACAATCCGAGGATTCTGATTACAGTCAGTTTTTATTTGATGAATTAAACAAATTAAGCCTTGATTCAAAGGATTATGAGAAAATTGAGTCTGAGTTATATAAACTTGATAATATTGATTCCATAAAAGATGCTTTGTACAAAATTCAAGGCTTTAGTGAAGAAAATGGTTTTTATACGGGTATCAAAGAAACATTAAAACAGCTTGAAAAAATTGATAGTCCCGGATCTGAATTGGAAGATATTACAATGCGTTTATCAGCGATCTCAATAGAGCTGAAAGAACTGTCTAATGAATCAGAGTCTATAATTGATTCTTTAGTCGATGACCCTGAAAGGAGAGGAGGGCTATTGTCGAGCCTTGATGAGTACAACAGATTGCTTCAGAAGCATAAAGTTGGATCACAGAATGAACTTAAGTCCATAAGAGATGGTCTAAGTGACAATTCATTGAGCCTCATTGATCTTGATTCAAAAATCAAACAAATGAATAGAAATCTTAAGGAAACTGAAGATTCGGTTCAAAGCCAGGCAGAGGCATTGCATTCCAGCAGGATAGATGCTCAGAAAAACTTATCAGAACGCATCGTTAATGAGCTTAAATCTTTAAAGCTACCTCATACTAAAATCCTTTTCAAGATGGAAAAAGGAGCGTTGAATGAAATGGGGATTACCGAATTGAAGCTTCTTTTTTCAGCAAACATAGGTCATCCACAAATTGAAATAGAAAAAGCGGCAAGTGGGGGAGAGCTATCAAGATTTATGTTGGCTCTGCTTAAATTAATTTCCGAATCAAGAAAAATGCCTACGATATTGTTTGATGAAATTGACTCTGGTGTTTCTGGTGATGTCGCGCAAAAGATCGGTCAGCTTTTGAAAAACATGGGAGTTAAAACGCAATTGTTGGTCATCTCACATTTGCCACAGGTGGCCTCCAAAGCACAGCAACATTTAATGGTGCATAAGGATATTGCCAACGACAAGACCATTACTTCGGTTGATGTGCTCGATATGGATAAAAGAATTCTAGAAATTGCAAGATTAATGAGTGGTGAAAATGTAACTCAATCGGCTTTAGATACCGCGAAATCATTAATGAATTAAATATGATTTTCCAGCTCACTGTTCCAGTTGAACCTTCAAAAAATAAAATTGATTTTACGGATAAAATTTGCTTTTTTGGCAGCTGCTTTTCAGATGAAATAGGAGGAAGGTCCAATGCCCACGGCTTAGCAACTTTATCCAACCCTTTTGGGACTGTTTTCCACCCCATTCCTTTGGCTAGAATATTAACCCATTGTATCTCTCCTGAAAATCAATCTAACTTACTTCGTCACAACAATCTGATTTATGACTGGGATTCTTCACATATTTTTAGCTCAATATCGGAAAAGGAACATCGGATTAAGATAAGTGAACAGCAAGAACTTGTAAGAAAGCAGATACAAGGTAAGAGTTGGCTTTTTATAACATTAGGAACTTCAATAGGTTATCGACATAAAAAGAAAAACTTTATAGTCGCAAATTGTCATAAACAGAATCAAGACTTGTTCACAAAAGAGCAAACTGATTTGGATGAGATGGTTGAGGCATGGTCTGCAGTTTTGAAGGGATTATATTCAATGAATCCTAAACTCAATATTGTTTTCACTGTAAGCCCCGTAAGGCATCTAAAAGATGGATTGATTTCAAACAATCAAAGTAAATCCCAATTATTTGTTTTAATTGAAAAACTCAGGAAAGATTTCCCGGTTTTATATTTCCCTTCCTATGAAATTGTAATTGATGGCTTGAGGGATTATCGTTTCTATAAAAAGGATTTAATTCATCCAAATGAACAGGCCATTGATTTTGTTTGGTCTCATTTTGTTAAAACTTATTTTAGTCAAGAGAGCGAAGGGCTATTAAATCGGATTTTCAAATTAAGAACTGCGGAGAATCATCAGCTTATGAATAAGGATCAGGTTGAAACGGAAAGGCTCAAAACCTGGATTGAATTAGAAAGAAAGAAAATATACGAAGAGTTGGGAAAGGGCTTTAATCTTTAATTTCCACGTTCCATTCATCATAAAATTCTTCCAAATAATTCACCATTACTTCTTGTCTACGGGATGCTATTTTCTTTGCGGTTTCCGTATGCATACGGTCTTTTAAGAGTAGTAGTTTCTCATAAAAATGATTGATTGTATGCGATTTAGAATTCAGGTATTCCTCTTTACTTGAATGATTCACAGGTTGAATATCTGGATTGTACAAAGGTCTGTTTCTACTTCCGCCATATGCAAAAGCTCTTGCGATACCCATGGCACCAATGGCATCTAAACGATCAGCGTCTCTTACCACTCTGCCTTCGATAGAAATGTTTTCATCTTCAACCAAAGCACCTTTGAACGAGACTTGTGGTATGATCATGCCAACGCTATGCGCAAGTTCTTTTGTGCCTCCCTCATTTATAATAATATGACATGCTTCCTCTTTTCCTTTTTCGAAATCTCCACCATTGTATTTATGATCGGAAATGTCATGTAATAAAGCGGCAAGTTGTATCACTTCTTTGTCTCCACCTTCCTGTTCTTGAATATGCAGACTCATTTTTAATACCCGTTGGATATGAAACCAATCATGACTCCCTTCCATAGAGCTAAATTTGCTTCGAACCAATTTCGTTACGCGTTCTACGATCAATTTATCTAATGTGAAGAGGTTTGTTAACGATCATGCCACCTGTATAGATTTTGATAAGGTATACACCTTCGTCAATGAATCGGACATCGATATTAGAATCTTTCGTTTTTAATAGGATTTTACCAGATAAATCAATGATTTCAGTATAATCAATAGCGTATTCTGATTTTAAATGAATAGACACAGTTGCTGGATTCGGGTAAATTGATACGTGTATGATGCTTTCTTGATGAATCGAAGCTTCATCCTCCTTTGTTACCAATAAGTCGTCTAAATAAAGCTTATAACCATCATAGGTTCTTAAAACAAATGCGACGTAGATGGTTTCGTCATTGTATCCCAAATCGCTTAAATCTACTGTCCGTTCGACCCATTCAAAGTCTTCTTGTTGAATATATCCAATAGTATCAGTGAAACTAGAAAGGTCCGTATTGGTATTCGAAACAAGGATGAAATAATCATCTGGAAAGGATGCGTCTTGAGATTTCGCATTCCACGAAATAGAATTACCAAAAGCGCCTAGAGAAAGAGCAGGTGTGATTAACCAACGATCTGCAGTATCAATAGGGGAAAACCATGAGGTAGATGCGGCTACACTATCTGCTGAATTACTGGGATCCTCAACGCATATCCATGCCGAAGCAAATTCTGAAACATTAGCATTAGGAACATTTAAGTCATTGTCTAATATAAGCATATTAGAAGGTATACCGCTTTGAAAATCAGTTTCAAAAACAGTCACTTGCGAACTTACGCAAGAAGAGATTAGAACGCAGAAAAATAAATTTATTATTGTTTTCATTTTACAAATGTATTATTTAATCAAATTAATTAAAATATCTTGATACTCTTGATAAAAAGCATCGAACTCAATAAGACTTTCTTTAAAGAATTTTTGAGCCTTTTTCCAATCTTTTTTATTGGAAATATTTAAGTCTGGTGCCTGCCATTTCAATCGACTTATCGTTAAGCCTTCACCTGTTTCTATGTTTTGAATCCATTCCGTAGTGCAACCTAAAGTACCATCAATAAGTTTACGCAATTCCAATAGCTGTTCCCAAAACATCAATCTTATTTCCTCATCACGGAACTGAATATCATAACATATCGAGGCTTCTTTATTATTGAAAACAAGTCGCAAATAAGTATGCTTCAGATGGGTAGGGTAGCTTAACCAATTGATTCTGGTGTTTGAAGCGGATGTCCTTCCTTTCATTAGGGATTTAAACTCTCCCCAAAACTGATGATTTAATGTCCTTTTCTCTTCTTTGGAGAACATTATTTGTTTCCTTTGGCGTAATCTGCAAGAAACTTCTCTAATCCAATATCTGTTAAAGGATGATTAGCCAATGCTTTAATTGCTTTTAGTGGCCCCGTCATGATGTCTGCACCAATCTCAGCACAATTAATAATATGCATAGGGTGCCTTACGGAAGCGGCTAAGATTTCGGTATCAAAAGCATAATTATCATAAATCAATCGGATTTGTTCTATTAAACTCAATCCATCCGTAGAAACATCATCCAATCTACCAAGAAATGGTGATATGTATGTAGCTCCAGCTTTTGCAGCGAGTAAAGCTTGGCCTGCTGAAAAAACTAACGTACAATTCGTTTTGATTCCTTTGTTTGAGAAATACCTAATGGCTTTAATGCCTTCTAATATCATAGGTACTTTTACGACAATGTTTTCGTGTAATTTAGCGAGCGCTTCACCTTCTGAAATCATACCTTCAAAATCAGTGCTAATTACTTCAGCGCTAACATCTCCATCGACAATTTCACAAATCGCTTTGTAATGGTTATTGATATTTTCTGAACCGGTTATCCCTTCTTTAGCCATTAATGAAGGATTAGTCGTTACTCCGTCTAATATTCCAAGACTATAAGCTTCTTTTATGTCATCTATGTTTGCTGTATCAATAAAAAATTTCATGGTATTATTTTTTTCTGTTTTTCAACGCTTCTTGTTGCTTTCTTTGCATTTCTTCAAGACGTTCTTGAAAACGAGATTTTTTCTTTTGTGTTCCGTTCTTACTAGAATCAACTTTGGCTTCCATTTTTAACTTTAATTTCTCCTCATCTACAAAGAATTTTTTAATCAAAAACATTATTAATATAGAGAACAGGGTAGATACAAAGTAGTAGTAGCTTAATCCAGATGAATAATTATTAAAGAAGAAAATCATCATGATCGGGAAGATGTACATTAATACCTTCATATTTGGCATTCCAGGTTGTGATGGTTGTTGCATGTTGCCACTATTCATAAAAGTATAACCGAGCGTTGTAGCTGCCATGAGGAGCGTAAATAAGCTCATGTGATCACCATAAATAGGAATATAAAAACCGAAATCCCAAATTGAATCAAAAGAAGACAAATCATCTGCCCACAAAAACGACTGCTGTCTTAATTCAAAGGAAGAAGGAAAAAATCTAAAGACTGCCAATAGAATAGGCATTTGAATCAGCATAGGAAGACATCCTGATAAAGGACTCGCACCGGACTCCTTGTACAGGCTCATCATTTCCATTTGTTTTTTCATTGCGTCATCCTTATTTGGATATTTCTCATTAAGAGCTTCCGTTTTTGGTTTTAAGATTTTCATCTTGACTGAAGAAACAAACATTTTCCACTGAACAGGCATGAGCAGTGTTTTTATTATCAATGTAAGAATCAAGATCGCAATACCTAAGCCCATTCCTGTACCCAGTAAGAAGTTAAATATGGGTTGAACGGCATAGATATTGATCCATCTAAATAGTCCCCATCCAAAATTCAATATCTGTGTATATTCAGGATTAGCGTCTTTTAATACTTCATAATCATTTGGACCAAAAAACCACTTAAAGCTGCAAGTGTTATTTGAGTTTTTATCAAGGTTTAGGCTAAGAACAGATTGAAAGTCTTTAACATGTGTAGCGTCTTTGCTAGAACCTTCGCTGTAAGTTCTAACAATCATTTGAGATTTCTTTTTCTGAAAGGGCTGCTGCGGTTGCAGAATGGAGGAGAAATAGGATTGCTTGTACGCAATCCAAGTGACATCATTTTCTAAATCTGATTCATCATCAGATGTTTCACTTAAATAATCAAAGCCTTCTTCTACTTCATTAAAGCATACCGTTGAAACTCTTCGTTGCTCAGATAGAAGTTTTTCTGTTTGTAAAAATGATGTTTTCCAAGTAAGTTGGATATTGTCTTTTGAAACGTTGTCCAGCTTTACGAATTGAACTTGATAATCTACATTAAAAGACCCATTTTTTAATTGATAAGACTGAACAACTTTACCTTTTTTATAGTCACAACTAAATATGAT
>CAJQPH010000065.1 GCA_905480165.1 uncultured Flavobacteriales bacterium | reverse complement strand
TGACATCCTCTTTGTCAGTAGTATAACCGCTACCTCCACATGAAGCCAAAATTGACCCCACAAATAATAATACAAATAATTTTTTCATAACTTTTTTTTATAATTCGATGCAAAGATACTACAAAGGGTGTAGAGTTCATAAAAAACAGTCACTTATTTGCGTTATACTTAAATTAAAAATTCCTTCTTCGACTTATTTAAAACCCTTCTCTTCTAATTTTTCAGCATTTTTTGATAAATCTTTATAAGAAGGACATGTTTGTCCATTTGTGAATCTTTTGTATGTGATCCCAAATTTTCTACAGTGCTCATTCACCTCATTTCTTTTTTCAAATAGGGGGTCTACTTTCTTTTTTATTTTTTCCTTTTTATCATCACTTAATTCATTTAATTCTTCTCTAGTTTTATTACCATATACATCTAGGAAGTTGGCGGAGATGGTTTCAAAGGCTTCAACACAATCACAGGCATCTTCAATTTTTGTAACATCGATATCTTCTGCAGATTTTTTGCTTAATTTTTTTCCGAGGTAACTATTGCATGAGTTGAAGAATAGGCCAAGAAAAAGGAATAGAAAAATTTTTTTCATAATATGATTTTTGTTTCTTAAACTTAATAAAAATTAACTAAGTACAGGGTATTGATTTGTAAATCAATTTCATACGAGAGAATTCCCAGTCATTTCTTGCGGCGCTTCAATTCCAAATAAAGACAGAATTGTTGGAGCAATATCACCAAGGACACCATCTTTTACCATTTTTAATGGAGGGGATGAGACCAAAACACATGGTACGGGATTTAAACTATGCGCTGTGTTTGGAGATCCGTCAGGGTTAACGGCATAATCTGCATTGCCATGGTCTGCGATTACAATAAATGTATAGCCTTTTTCAAGGCCTTTTATAACAATTTTTTCGAGGCAAGAATCAACGGTTTCCACAGCCTTTACAATGGCATTGAAAACTCCCGTATGTCCAACCATATCCGGATTGGCGAAATTTAGGCAAAGGAAATCAGGGGTGTTTTCCGAAATGTCATCAAGAACGTTTTGAGTGACAGAATGAGCGCTCATTTCGGGTTGTAAATCATAGGTGGCCACTTTTGGGGAATTCACTAACATCCTTTGTTCTCTGCCAAATGGTTTCTCTCTTCCCCCATTAAAAAAGAAGGTCACGTGAGGGTATTTTTCTGTTTCTGCAATTCTCAATTGGGTTTTTCCTCGAGAAGACAATACTTCACCCAATGTATTTGACAGGTTTTCTTTTTCAAAGATGACCTCTAGTCCTTCAAACGATTCATCGTAGCGGGTCATGCAATAAAAATTAAGTTTGAGCTTCTTCATTTCGAATTCCGGAAAATCCTTTTGTGTCAAAGCGCTTGTGATTTCCCTAGGTCTATCCGAACGGAAATTAAAAAATATCACAGTATCTCCCTCCTCAATTAAACCTTCTCTATCAATCAATGCAGGCTCGATAAATTCATCAGAAATACCGTTTTTATAAGATGATTGGATTGCATCAGCAGCTGTATTGAAAGCTGAACCAATTCCTTGGGTCATTAGGTCATGGGCTTTTTTAATTCGTTCCCATCTTTGGTCCCTATCCATCGCATAATAGCGTCCAATAAGACTGGCTATTTTTACATTATTCTGATCTGTAATCTTTTGAAGCGTTTCAATGAATGACAAACCACTTTTGGGATCACAATCTCTACCGTCTGTAAAAGCATGAACGAAAACATTAGTCATATTCAATGAACTGGACAATTCGCACAAAGCATGCAAATGCTCTTGGCTACTGTGAACCCCTCCATCCGATACAAGACCCATTAAATGTGTCTTTTTGCCATTTTTTTTGGCTTTTGAAAAAGCCTGAAAAAGCTTAGGGATTTCATTAAACTCTCCTTTATCAATGGAGTTGTTGATTCTGCTTAATTCTTGATACACAATTCTTCCCGCTCCAATATTGAGGTGTCCTACTTCTGAATTACCCATTTGACCTTTTGGAAGACCAACGTTTTCGCCATAGGTCTTAAGTGTAGAATTGGGGTAATCATTAATGAGTGAATCAAAAAATGGTGTTTTGGCCTTATGGATGGCATCTGAATGATCAGCCTGACCAATTCCCCAGCCATCAAGAATTATTAAACCAACTTTTTCATTCATACGGTAAACTTATTGTAAATATTGATCCACAAGGGGTGTTCTTTGTGTATGTAATCTCTCCATTGTGCAATTGAATAAATTGTTTGGCAATGTATAAGCCAAGACCGCTTCCTTTTTTCAATCGCGTTTCTTCATTTCCTACTCTATAAAACTTGTCAAAAATGAAATTTTTCTCATGATCATCAATACCGGGTCCTTGATCTATTATTGAGATATTCAGATGATGAGCTATATTTTCTACCTTGACAATAATGGCATTTGAACCAGCATATTTGATTGCATTTTCAATAATGTTAATAATACTTGTTTCTATCATGAATATATCAGCAAGAATATCAAATTCGTTTGGGCACTTCAAACTAACGAGGTTATTCTCCTGCCTTTTATTGGACTTGTCAACGATTCTCTCTAATAAAGATTTAATGTTTAGGGATGTTTTATCTGCGATCAATCCCTTGTTTTCTATACTTGAAGCCTGAATGATATTATCGATTAATATTTTTAAACGTTCATTTTCAGATATTGCCTTCTCAATGAGGGTTTGGGTTTGCTCCTTATTGAGATCTCTTTTTGAAAGTGTTTGGAGCGCCAGTTGGATTGATGTTAATGGTGTTTTAAGTTCATGAGTGACAGAAAGCAAAAAGTTGTTTTGATTTTGAGAGAGCTCAATTTCTTTTTTAATCGATTTTTGAATTTGCCAGAAGCCAGCCAGAAGAATTAAAATAAAAACGCCTCCTTCACCTAGTATCATAAAAACACGTCTTGAGGATTGGGCGTTGGAGGAGTCGACAAGTGCACCCAAATTAATGATTTGATAACCCCACCATATAAATTGTAAGACAACATAAATACCTAAAAGGTATATTAGAATGTTCGACTTTTTCGACATCATGAGAGGGTTTTAAATTTTAAGTTCTTTTCTTTAATAATACGAATAACTTCGGGCAAACACTGTTTTATTGTTCTCGCTGATTTTGAGTTGTTGTGAAAAAGCAAGATGTCTCCACCCTTTATAAGCTTGGCGTTTTTTAAAATGGATTCCGAACTGACGTTCTTATTATAATCTTGTGAATTCCATGACCACATGACGATTTTTTTATCCATTTTTTTTAACGAGATCATTTGATTTTTTGTTAACCGCCCGTAGGGAGGCCTGAATAGATTTGAGTGCACAAGTGCGTCCGTTTTTTGAACAGAGGAAATATAATTTTTTGTGCTTGTTTTATTTCCTTTTTCATGTTGATAAGTATGGTTACCGACAGCATGGCCCTTCTTAATGATATCATCATATAGCTCAGGATACCTTACTATTTGACTTCCCAAACAAAAAAAGGTTGATGGTACTTTTTCTTTACTTAATAAATCTAACAGCCATTCAGTACTTCTTGGGTCAGGGCCATCATCAAAAGTTAAGTAAACACAACTCAAATCATCTCCCTTCCATTGACGTTGTCCAAATAGAAATTGAATCAGATATGGAACACGGAAAAGAAACATCCTTTTTATTTTGATTGCACAGAATAATCATATTCCAACAGCATATTGCTCATTTGACCATTCAGCATGTTCAACATTCCTTGATAGGAATCTTCAAGTTCTATTTCCGCCAATTCAGATTTAATTTTAGGATGAACAATCAAATACACATAATTGATCATTTCCGTGATTTCTTTTAAATTTTTCCCTTGAGGGTTAAACTTAGTATCTGAAGCCACTCTATACATTCTAAAGCAGGCATCTGTTGCAGCTAATAAATCATCTATATTACTACTGCTGAATCCAGGCGTTACTGCGAACAATGCATCACTATTTTCAAAATATTTAAACACACTTTGGTAATTTTTCAAGAGTTTCTTACCGAGGGCTGTTGCTTTATCAGCTTCTCCCAACATATAATACAACTGAACATATTCATGTAAATTACCACTTGTTCGTGCAGCATATTTGTTGTTTTGAGCTTGATTAATATCGAGAGATGTAATATAGTCGAATCCAGAAATCTCTCCAAAATCCAATACAGTTTCAGGAGGCATTACTTGAAGTGATTTATCCAATGCTTTCACTCCTCTTTTTCTATCTCCCAGGTAGTATAGTTGTTCAGCAAGCAGTAAAAAATCTTGTCGGTAATGAACAGTATGTCTTCTTGCATAATAATCTGTAAGGACTGAGGGGTCAGACATATTTCCATACTCATAGCTTTTCATCAATTTGTCATACATCTTATCTACATTGAAGTATTTGCTCTTTTGATTGGAAATTAAGAGTCCAAGTGAGTCTGATTTTTGAATGAGTAAATCCAAATTATCATCAACTAAATCTTGATTTAATGCAGGATCATCGAGCATGGTCTTAATTTGATTTTCTAAAAACATTTTTTCTTGATAGTTTTTGTTCAAATCAGCAACGTTAATAGAAATGCTTGGGTTCAATTCATAAGCAACCCCAACCTGTTTTAGGCAACCTTGAGAAAGTAATCTTGTGGCTAAGCTTGACCCTCGGTTACTTGAGAAGTATATGCCCCTTTTCCAATCGAAATTGGCCATAACATCAAGCATCATTATTTCTTCTCGGGATATCGCTTGAAGACCCTCATAATTCAAAGTAATGGATTCAGGACAAGAATCATTCGCTTCAATAATCCCTGCTTTTATGGCATTTGATTTATTTATTTTAAGGTTGAACTTACTCGTCGGGAAGATATTGACTTCATTTCCATTAGACATTTTGGTCACCCCTTTATTGTCGTGCATGTATTTCATCGCAGCCTTGAGATCTGCAGAATCCCATGATTTTTCGTAGTTCTCAAACATTCCACTTATCTTTTGGACAAGAGTTACAACTTTGTTGTATTTCTGTTTGTCATCAATGCTTTTAAGATTAGATTCTAATATTGGATATATTCGTTTTAAAAGCGTAAACTTTAAGATCAGATTATCAGTAAAGTCCTTGTTATCATTATAAGAAAGAAGAGGCATTAATTCTTCAATGCTCTTTTTACTAGTTGGAATCGTTTTGATTATTTCAAATAAAAGATTTTCTAGTCCTTTTTGAAGTGGGGCGAAACTGGCTTTTGCTTTATCCAAATTATCACCCTCTTGAAGCCTTAAGTTTATTATTTCTCGCAACTGGTTTCCGCTAATTGATGAGCCTAAAATAATATTACTCAAGTCGAGGAAGTACATTTGATCTGTATTTCCTCCATACATGAGAATCTGGTCTTCAGTAAATTTGATGGGTAGTGGATCAGATTCGTAGGCTTTCATTTTCATTTGATTGGTGTACCAATCGGTTCCCATAAGCGATAAATTACATACCCTAACGTCAGTTCTGTATCCTTCCACCTCTTGGACATACCATAACGGGAACGTGTCATTGTCTCCATTTGTAAAAATGATTCCATTTTTTTCGCATGAAGCCAGATAATTTTTCGCCAAATCTCGAGCAGTAGTTTTACCGCTACGGTTATGATCGTCCCATCCTTCTGTCGCTAAAATCAAGGGTACAGCAAGGCCTAAAACGCCGGCTACACCAATTCGCAAATTGGCATTTTGGATTTTTAATTTGGATTTTAAAAAATCTATTATAGCATAAACCCCAAAACTAATCCACATTGCAAAGAAGTAAAACGACCCCGCATAGGCATAGTCTCTTTCTCTTGGCTCTAAGGGCTTTTGGTTCAAATAAACGACAATTGCAATACCTGTGAAAATAAAGGCAAGTGTTAGAACAAAAGCATCTTTAGGAGCTTTTAAATAGTGATAAATTAACCCTATTAGTGCGAAGATTAATGGAATCAAATAATATTTATTGTTTGATTTATTTTCGCTGGTGTAAAAAGGTGAAAACTCTTGACTACCAAGCCTGCTCTCATCAATGAAATTAAATCCAGAGATCCAGTTGCCTCGCATATTGTCTCCATGTCCTTGAATGTCATTTTGTCTACCTGAAAAATTCCACATAAAATACCTGAAATACATCCAGTTGAGCTGATAGTCCCAAAAGTACCTGAGGTTTTCTTTTGTGGTGGGCAACCTGTAAGAAACTTTTTCAGGATTGGTTTCACTTACCGGTTTTGATTTGTCAAAGCTTACATTGTCCTCTTTAATACCATATTCCGTATCTTCATCTTCATTCGGATCATAGCCTGACCAATATTTATATCCTCTAACTTTTCTTTTGGCATTTGCATTGTTTGGCGCCAAATACATTCGAGGGAAAAATGTGGTTTGTTCGTAAGTTGGTGTAGCATTTTTTCTAATAGTTGAATTGGTTTCGAAGTATTTCTCTTTTATTTCTATATTTCCAGGAATGTTGTTATTATATTCTTTTAGGGCCCATTTTTTTGCATCCTCTTCTTTAACAAAACCTCTAATATCTGTATCCTCATCAATCACAACCCAACGGCGTAGATGGTAGGCGGAAATGTCTTCAAACTGATCCCTGGGATTCTCTTTTGAATTCCAATAAGGACCGGAAAGAATAGGAGAACTTCCATATTGCTCCCTTTTCAAGTAGGAGTGGAGTGTAACCAAGTTTTCAGGGTCATTTTCATCAAGAGGTGTATTGGCATTAGATCGAATAACAATAACAGCAAAAGAACCATAACCAATTAATAAAAAGACGAGTCCCATTAGTGCGTTGGACAATAGGTGCATATTGTTCTTTCGTGCGTAACGAACGCCGAAGATGCAAAATGCGATGAGTAGAGCAAAAAAGAAAAGGGAACCCGAATAAAAAGGCAACCCCATGGAATTAACAAATGCTGTTTCAAAGCTAGATGCCATAGATATTGTACCTGGGATAACCCCTTCTTGGATAAACCCGAGAATAATAATGGATAAGATTCCCGCAATGAAAAAGCCGTTTCGGGTGGTTTCTTTTACTCTAAAATAGATGACATAACCAATTGCTGGAATAACTAGAATACCTAGAAGGTGAACCCCAATTGCCAAACCAAGAAGAAACATAATTAATAACAACCAACGATTTGGGGTGGCATTAGATGAGAGTCTGTTGGCTTGAAGTTCGGCCATTTCTTCATCCCATTTCAGAATGGCCCAAAAAATAACTGCGGTAAACAAGGAGGCCATGGCGTAAACCTCTCCTTCTACTGCGGAGAACCAAAATGAATCGGTAAAAGTATAGGCAAGAGCTCCAATGGAAGCAGACACAAAAATACCGATTTGGTCATGCTGTTCAAGTTCTTTTTTACCTTGTAATATTAATTTCTTCAAAAGAAGGGTAATTGACCAAAACATGAATAGAATGGTGAAAGAACTCGATAATGCAGAAAGAGAATTGATGTAAAATGCTACATTTTCAGGGGCAGCGAAAAAAGAAAACACACGTCCCAAAATCATGTAAAGTGGAGCGCCAGGAGGGTGGCCCACCTCGAGTTTGTAAGCCGCTGTGATATACTCTCCACAATCCCACAAACTTGCGGTATCTTCTATCGTAAGCATATAAACAATGGTAGCTATTGCGAAAATTGCCCACCCGTTAATTTTGTTGATGAAATTGTAATTCATTTTCATTTTAATTCGTTAAATAGTTTGCGAATTTACGAATATTAGCGGTGAGATAAAAGATTTACACCACCCAAAAGTTTTAGGGTGAAATAATAAATTTTTTATTTCAGGAATGAATTATGAAATTAAGTTATTAAATTTGCAGGCTTGATTATACATTTTAATCATTTTTGACCCATGGTGTAACTGGCAACACATCTGGTTTTGGTCCAGAAGAGTCTAGGTTCGAGCCCTAGTGG
>CAJQPH010000064.1 GCA_905480165.1 uncultured Flavobacteriales bacterium | reverse complement strand
GGGTATAGCACTTTAAAGAAGGAGATTACCATTGCTCAGGATGAGGTACTTGAGGTGAATTTCGAATTGGTTGAGGAAACCATGTCCATCGACGAGGTGGTAATAACAGGTACGAAAACCTTTAAAAGACAAACCGATGCTGCAGTCATTGTAAATGTAATTGATAGTGATTTGCTTGCGCAAACCCAATCCTGCAATATTTCTGAAGGACTAAAATTTCAGCCAGGACTCAGGGTGGAGACCGATTGTCAGACTTGTAACTATACGCAACTCAGGATGAATGGACTGGGTGGAGGGTATTCGCAGATCCTGATCAATGGCCGCCCTGTGTTCAGTCCCCTGACCGGACTGTACGGAATGGAGCAGATACCTGCCAATATGGTTGAAAGGATAGAGGTTGTTCGCGGTGGCGGATCAGCACTCTACGGATCCAGTGCCATAGGTGGAACTGTAAATGTAATTACCAAAATACCGAAGAAAAACAACTTTGAATTAAGTTATACCTATCAAAATATTAATTTTCAGACGAACGATCAGGTAATAAGTGGAAATGGTACTTTCTTGTCAAAGAACAGAAAATTAGGAGCAGCTCTTTTTGTCAACAATAGATCGAGAGGATTTTATGATCATAATGGAGATAATTTTTCCGAATTACCGATGTTGCAGAATACTTCCTTTGGAGTGAAATCGTTCTTTTTACCTAAATACAATCATAAAATCGAAATTAGTTTGAGTAATATCAACGAGTTTAGATTTGGTGGCGAAATGAATAGGGATGAACCAGCTTTTTTGACTGCTCAAGCAGAGGAGCGGCAGCACAATGTATGGATGGGAGGATTGGATTATCAGATTGATTTCAAGAATGAGCAAACGTCACTCATAACATACTTTGCCTTTCAAAAAACGGATCGTGATCATTACACGGGTATTTTTCCGGATGATTCCTTAGAGATTGTTTTACATATTGAAAACCCTCCCAATGGAGTGTCGAATGTTTCAACGGCGAATATGGGATTACAACTCAATCACGAGTTATTACATTTTATTTCAACAGGGAGTAATGTGTTAACATTTGGTTCAGAAATATTATTGGATGAAGTTTACGATGTGATTCCAAGCTATGATTATATCATAGATCAAAAGACATTAAATACAGGTGCATTTATTCAAAGTGATTGGTCAATATTACCAAACTTGTCTCTACTGTCAGGAGTTAGGATGGATAAACATAATTTTGTAGAAAGGTTGGTGTTCAGTCCAAGGGCATCCTTGTTATACAAGTGGAAAAAGAACACTCAACTGAGGTTGAGCTACGGCTCAGGATTTAGAGCTCCACAGGCCTTTGATACCGATCTTCACATCGCTTTTGCAGGCGGTGGTGTATCAAGAGTTACGCTTTCCCCTTCATTGATTCCAGAGCGTTCTAAATCCTACAGTGCCTCAATTAATTACGATAAGCCATATGAGCATTTCATTGCGGGATTTACTTTAGAAGGTTTCTATACAAGACTGAATCATGCTTTTTACCTTGAGCCCGTTGGAGAAGATGAATTTGGTTATTTATTTGAAAAACAGAATGGAAAAGGGGCAAATATACAAGGTGCAACTTTAGAGTTTAGATTTAATTATGACCGAAAAATTCAATTTGAAGGTGGGTTTACGATTCAGAGTAACACTTTTGATGAGGCAATAGAATATATTGAGGGTTTGCCTGAATTGCGGAAATTCATTCGTACCCCAAATGACTATGGCTTTGCCATGCTTTCATTTACCCCGAATAAGAAAATTAGTGGGAGTATTAATTACGTATATACAGGTAAGATGATTTTACCCCATTTTGCTGGGGCACCAAATCAATTGGTTGATGAAATGACAACTACAAATCAGTTTTCTGAGCTAAATTTTAAGTTTTCCTATACACTGAATATAAAAAAACCAGGTTTAGGTATTGAAATATATATTGGAATGAAAAACATATTTAATGCCTACCAGGAGCAGTTTGATATTGGTAAAAATAGAGACAGTAATTTTATCTACGGTCCTGCACAACCCAGAACCGTTTTCGGAGGAATAAAACTTATGAGTCTTTAGCTATAGCTTTACAAAAGGAATAAGGTAGTGGGAGCTTGAGTTGTAAATTCCAATAAAATAATTTCCATTTGCAAATTTTGTACTCATGAAGTATTCTTTCTCGAATTTACCTCCATTACAAATCACATCAAATTCTGAGATGAACTGACCAAACTCATTGAATATTTTTGCATTTAATTTGCTTTCTGAACATCCATCAATACTTAGTTTAAAAACGCCATTGGACGGATTGGGAAAAAGACTAAAGGTCATCTGATTCAAGTCATTTTCAATGACACCTGAAAAATCTTCAACTTCGACAGATATTTCTTGAATACAACCATTATTGTCTTGAATGTATATTGAGTATAAACCTCCGTTGAGACCGGTAAATAAACTGCCTGAATAATAGTTTTCTCCATCTATACTATAGGAGTACGGGGACGTGCCGCCATTTGCAGAAACAGTTATACTTCCATTATTTGTTGTCGAAGGAGAAGCACTAGCAGTACCATTTAATTCGCTTGGTTCAATAATGGTCGTTTCAAATAAACTTTCACAGCCTTCAAGATCTCGAACAATTGCTGTATATGTTCCTTCAGGTAGATTTGAAAAA
>CAJQPH010000063.1 GCA_905480165.1 uncultured Flavobacteriales bacterium | reverse complement strand
CTCTATATCAGCTGCAATCGACCTGGTCAGGTACAGCGCTGTAAATGGCAAGATCTTGTCAAAGCCAGACTCGAATCAGATGAGAAAAAAGTAACCTTCAGTGAATTTGAAAATGTGTATGTTGGAACAGGAGCCCGAACCATTGTTCTGACTTCTGATGGCAAATATTTATTTGCCTGCGCCAACAATGTTTCCAAGATTGTGGCCGTGCGAACATCCGACATGAAAGTCGTAGCGCAGATTCCTGCAGATTCCTATCCCGTAGGAATGGCCATATCAGCGGATGATTCGGAGCTTATTGTTACTTCTCAGGGTAAAAGTGGTCGAGGAGGTAATTCTGTGATGGTCTTTTCACTTAGCTACAAATAAATCATATATGGCCTTAGTTTATTCATCAATGCTCGGGCTGGGAAGCAATATTCCTGACTTTAAGCTCTTCAATGCACTGGAAGGTCAAATCTATTCCTCGTCGTCACTTCATGACGGCAAAGCGTCTTTAGTTATGCTTATATGCAATCACTGTCCCTATGTCATTCATTATCATGAGGAGCTAAAGCGTTTGTCACAGGACTACAGTACTCAAATCAATATGGTGGCCATCAGCTCCAACGACGTAGAGCGATATCCACAGGATGGGCCCGAGGCAATGAAAGAACTCTTTGAGTCACTGAATCCTGATTTTCCATATCTCTTTGATGAAACACAAGAAATAGCCAAAACCCTTAAAGCAGAATGTACACCTGAATTTTATATGTACGATGGTAACAATGCCTTGGTCTATCGGGGTAGGCTGGACGGCTCATCTCCCGGTAAAGACATTCCAATAACAGGAGCTGATTTGAGAGCGGCAATTGATGCACTGCTTAAGGGAGCGCCCGTTTCTTCAGACCAACATCCCTCAATGGGATGCAGTATCAAGTGGAAGTGATTCTTCTACTAGATCTCGTTCTTAATAAATACAAAAAAGGCACCTAATTTCTTAGATGCCTTTTGGTGATCCCCCTGGGGCTCGAACCCAGGACCCACGCCTTAAAAGGGCGTTGCTCTACCAACTGAGCTAGGAGATCGGTTTTGAGGGTGCAAATATAAATGTTATATTCTTTAATGCAAACATTAAAACGGTAAATTTGTTAGAAGAATTGTTATTTTTTTATAAATACTTGAGACTTATATCTTAATGAATAAAAAAGGAGATCATATTATTTTAATTGGCATGAGTGGTGCAGGTAAAACTACCCTTGGAGAGGCCCTGTCAATTTCATTGAACTTACCTTTTATTGATACAGACGAGGAGATAGTTAAAATAACTAGCTTAAGCATTCCTGAAATATTTCGATTAGAGGGTGAAACTAAGTTTCGTTTATACGAATCAGGGGTTATTCGTCAGTTGGTAGATTTTCCTAAAAGCGTAATAGCCCTAGGAGGAGGCGCGCCATGCTATGATAATCAAATTGAGTTATTGTTGGAAATGGGCACCGTTGTGTATCTCGACGTTTCGATAGATGTATTGACAAAAAGATTGGGTCAAATCACGAATACTAGACCTTTATATACGAAGCTCTCATCAAATCAGATTGTTGAAAAAACAAAAACATTAATGAAGCAAAGAACTTCTTTCTTTTGTAAAGCTGATTTTATTGTTGATGGCAATACTTCTTCAGATGATTTGGTCAAAAAAGTCATTGAGAAAATACACTAAAATTTAGTAGAGGTCTTTTCTGAATCCAAGGGTAAACACAAAAAACAATTGAGAGTACTGATTGGTACTATTAGCAACGGTATTACTTCCTTGAGCCAAAATTGAATATTGTCCACTCACATCAAAATAAACCGTTCCTAATGCAGGAATAGAATATTTCACTCCTCCTTGCAGTCCAACAGCTATTCCAATGATAATGCCTTCATTTTCCTCATTTGAAGGTACTGAATAGTTATTTTCCCATTCATACGTGCCTGTAATGTCTGTTTTATCATAATTGAGCTTTACTGAATTAAAAACGAGCATTCCATTCGTTCCGCCATAAGCTGAAATACCATTATCATAATCATTTCCCAGATAGTAGCGTGTTCCTCCTTCAATGGTTGTGTAGTTAAAAGATGACTGGGTATTCACTTGTAATTGATAGGGGAGGGATGTGTTGTTGAGGTCTGTAATAATGACCGTTCGGGTTGACCCATTATCCTCAGGTCGAGAAAAATAATGACCAAGTCTTCCGTAAAAAGTAACGTCGTTGTTTCTTGGGAGCTCAAATCCCGCATGTAAACCTATGTGAGATTGATCAGTTGTAAATCCACTTATGGAGCCTAAACCAGCACTAAGGCTAACTTGTGAATTTAGCGAAAGGCATAAACAAGTAGAAAAAAACAGTGTAGTGATGGAGCTTAAATATTTCATTTTGTATTTATTTCAAGTATTCGGGGCACTCTTTGTCATGCGCACCTTTTAATATTCCGTTACTGGATAGGAATTCTTTTACAATTTCCTTGCCAACAAATTTAAAGTTCTTTTTAAAGAGTTTGACCCAATTTTCAATAGAAATTTGATTTTGTAACATAATCCAATTTTTAAAAGTTCCGAATTCTTTTTGAATTTCCAAAATTTGCTGTGCATTATAAACAATACTTCGAATTTTTAGTTCATGTCTGATGATGTTTTTATTGCCCATCAATTCGGATATGTCTTGTTCCTTATACATCGAGACTTTCTGTAAATTAAATTGAGAGTAGGCCAATTTTAACCCCTCGTATTTCTGAAGAACCGTGTTCCAAGACAAACCTGCTTGATTGATCTCCATAACAAGTCTTCCAAAGAGTTCGTTGTCATCTTCAGACATTTTTCCATAAACTTCATCGTGATACCAATGATGAATACTATCCTTTGGTTGATTCCGACAGTACGAACAATAACTCATTTCTGTAATATCCAGTTTCTCATAAAAGGTCCTTCATTGAAAAGGATATCCAAAAATGAAAGATTGCTTGTAAAATCTTTATCGTAAGAAAAAACCTGCTGATATGGCTTCATTGAGTCGCGATTCATGAAATCTGTATTTCTATAATCCATGTTGCATTCTATTTCGTAGGATTTGGTATTATTTATATCAAAATCGAGGTCTAATATTTCCATAACAAACTTGAGTATACTCAAATTGAACTCAAGTAAATCTTTAGGGTTATTATAAATAATTTCTCTTATCCTATATCCGTAATCATCAAAATAAGGTGCAGATGCATAGGAAGATTGAATGGCTCTCCAATGCTCGTTTTGCCATTTCACACTGTAATCTACCTCAACATCTTTGGTGAAAGTTCTGTTTCCGTTTATTTTTTTTACAGGAATACTCAAGCGCAAAACTCCATTGCTCGTTAATATTTCGCAGCGGTTTCTTAAGGTTTGTTTGGGAAAGCTCTCATATGCCTCAATGATGGTATTCACATGTAAAAAGTATGCTTTTAAATACGCAATTGAAGGAAAATATGAAGTAGGGAATATATTGATTACTCTATCCATTTGAATAAACGTTCCCATCGAATCCCGAGGTATGGACTTTTTGAAAACCAGACTAAGCTAGCTCGCCCGACAACATGGTCTTCGGGTACAAATCCCCAGATCCTGGAATCTGCAGAATTGTATCTATTGTCACCCATGAGCCAGTAATAATTCATTTCAAAGGTATAGGTATTGGTTTTTCTACCATCAATGTAGATGCCGTCTTTTTTCTCTTCAAGTTTATGACCTTCATAAGCTGTTATAATTCTTCGATACCATGCGATATTTTTCTTTCTAAAGTCTACAGTGGTTCCCTTTTTAGGAACGGTGAATTTTTGAAAATTAGTAGTTGTGTTGTTTACGTAGAAATCTTTTGGGAATATTTTCGAGTTCGTAATTAATTCTTGAGCAGATGGTATATAAGTAATGGAGTCGCTCATGTGTACTTCTTCGTATCTCTGTTCTGTAATGACTTTGAGTTTGATCTTAAAATCTTTTTCGATTTTCTTTTTCTCTGTACCTGTTAAAGTTAAAACGTACATACTAGGATTAGATGCGTCCGAATCATTAAAATCTGTTCTGGTCATGTCAGGAGTGTTTTCTAAGCCATACTTTTCATACATCTCTGTTGCGCTTGGAAAAGTGACCTTTGATTTTTCAACTTCGTATTTGAGACATTGATTTAAAGCAACTTCGGCAGGTTTTCCGTTCACATATAAAACAGCATTTTTTATTTCCAATTCATCACCGGGAATTCCCACACAACGCTTTATGTAGTTTTCTCTTTTGTCAACAGGCCTGTATATCAAACCGCCATGATTTTCTTCAGGAAAATTCTCATTCCCTTCAGGTCCCGGAAATTGCCCGCTAGACAATTTTAGTCTTGCTTTTTTTCTCCATGGTCCAGGGTTGGATATGTATGACTCAAGAAGTATATTGTTTCTAGAAACATAAAGACTATCAGAAAGTGTCTTTCTTTGAAGTTCTAGGTTTTGAAGGGCAGGAGCTTCAGGACTTGAAGAGTAATATTGGTACAAGGCCTCGTCATTCAAAATACCATGATAATCATGTCCCATTAATCCATTTGGCATACGTGGGTCGTAGATCGCTGTGTCTCCCGAAGGATAATTAAACACAACGACGTCATAGCGCTCTACATCACCAAACCCTGGCATACGGGTGTATTCTCCCATTTCCAAGGTCGTGTAAGATTTCATGTTCACCCAGGGAAATGTGTTGTGGACGAGGGGGTAACTTAGCGGCGTAACTGGTACCTTTGGTCCGTAGGCTAACTTATTTACAAATAGAAAGTCTCCTACCAAAAGTGTTTTTTCCATTGATCCTGTTGGGATTTGAAATGGTTCAAAGACATAGGTTCGAATAATACTGGCTGCTACCAAGGCAAAAATAATAGAATCTCCCCACTCCTTTACTTTCGATCTTGTTCCTGGCTTATCTCTAGTTACAGCATCAATCCCCATGGCTACTGCATGACCCAAAACGGGCAGGCTTAAAAACAAGGCAACATGGTCTCCCCATTTTCTATCTTCTCTTTGAGCGGAATTGGACCAATTGGTTTCTTCACCATAAACACTTGACTCTTCACTGCATTTGTACAATAGATAATAGGGAAAGAAAATGCCCTGAAGAGTGTCCGTAAATGAGTAGTACCCAAATCTTCTGATGTAGCTCAAATTGGCGGTGGCCCACATAATCAAGTGCACACCTGGAAAAACAAGAAGTAGAGACCAGAATGGTTTCTTACATGTGATTTTAAAGATGACAAAATAATTGTATCCAGGGACCAATGCTTCCCAACTTTCTCTTCCCGCTTTTGGAAAAGATTTCCACCACATACCCAGATATGGATGAATCAATAGAAAAATAAAGAAATATAAAATACTCATAATCAGGTAAAGTTAATAATATCGGACATTGTAAAGGTTCCCTTTTTATCTAAAAGCCATTCGGCGGCAATCACTGCTCCAAGTGCAAAACCTTTTCTGTTTTTTGCCTCATGGATGAGTGATATTTGATCGATTTTAGATTTGTAGGTTACTTCATGGGTTCCAGGTACATTTGGGATTCGTTTTGAGATTACAGGAAGTTTTGAGTCTTCAGAAATTTGATTTTCAGATAGCTTCCAACTCTCGTAACTATTTTGATTTTTTATCAGTAAATCTGCTGTGGTAATGGCTGTCCCACTTGGTTTATCTAACTTTTCAGTGTGATGTGTTTCTGTGATAGAGGCCTTGTAAGCTTTGTTTTGATTCATGAGCTCAGACAGTTGTTCTGTCATTCGCCAAAAGAGATGTACGCCCAAACTGAAATTAGAAGCATGCAACAGACTGCCTTTTTTATCTGATACTTGCGCTTCTATATCGGATAAGTGATCAGCCCAACCTGTTGTGCCTACAATTACAGGAATGTTTTTATCCAGACAAAGGCTAATGTGTTTTAAAGCAAGACTTGGAGCGCTAAATTCTATAGCGACATCTGCATCTATTTCGCTTTGAGCATGAAATGGGTGGTTTGATGAAAAAGCAATTGAAATTGAATGGCCCCGCTCTAAAGCAATTGCCTCAATTTCTTTTCCCATTTTGCCATATCCAATAATCGCTATTTTCACAGGCTAAAAGTACAATTTAAGAATCATCTAAAATTCAAATTTATGTTAATTCCAGGTATTTGGCCTGATAGCATCACCGGTTGAAGATCGAGACTTAAATTATCGCTGACATCGAAATGAATAAAATGAGACTCGACACCAGCATCAATAATTTGAAGTAAATACACCGCACCTATTGCAAGAATTGATAAATCCCTTTGATCTAAATATTGGCGGTACAAATACAAAACACTTTGGTCATCGTAAGCCGACCATTCTGGGTCAACAATATTACCATCTATTCGGTTTAAATATTCAGTTTTTAAAGCGTTCTGCGTTTTTTGATTTTGAATAAGCATATAAGTTGATGCGCCAAGTGCTCCATAAATTAATGGAACCTTCCAGATCGCATGACGAAATCCTTTTTTTTTAAGTATGCTATTATGAATTTGCCCTCCACCTGGAACTATTGCTGAAAAAAGGATTGACTTCCGGTAGGGATGCTCAGGAATACTGTCAGAATCAAGAGCTTGTCCCGAAACAAGTAGGGTTAAGGAAGTAAAGTATAGAATAAGAAAACCTGTTCTCATTTATTTAAAAGCAATTTGACCAATCTGTCTAAATCTTCTTCTGATTCAAATTTGAAGCTAAGCTTACCAGCACCATTTTGATTTGAGGAAATAGAAACATCAGAATCATAAAACGAAATAATTTCAGATTTAGTCTTTCGGTCAAAATCCATTGCTTTGCGGTTAGGTGTGCCACTATTTTTCTTGGTTCTGATGCTCGTTTCAATATCACGAACTGAAAGTTCGGAGTTGATTATTTCTTGATACATTTCAATCTGCTCATCCTCGGTATTTAAAGAAAGAAGAGCTCTTGCATGACCCATTGATATGAGTCTGTTCTTAAGTCCGAGTTGTATTTTCGCAGGAAGTTTCAGTAGTCTGATGTAATTGGCAATATTAGACCTAGATTTTGATATTTTATCGCTTAATTGGTCTTGTGTGAGTTCGCACTCGCTCAGTAGCCTTTCATATGATAAAGCGATTTCAATGGCATTTAAATCTTCTCTTTGAATGTTTTCGACCAAAGCCAATTCAAGCATGTTTTGGTCATTGGCAATTCTGATGTAGACTGGAACTTTTTCTAAGCCTGCGAGCTGAGACGCTCTATATCTTCTCTCGCCAGAGATGAGTTGATATTTATCATTGCCCATCTTCCTTACAGTCAAGGGCTGAATAATACCATGTGCTAGGATTGATTCTCTTAGGTCAAAAAGTCCTTCCTTTTCAAAATGGGTTCTTGGATTAAATGGATTGGGCTCGATTGAACTTAATGGTATTTCTGAAATTGATCCTGCAGGAGAATTATTGACAGAAGTAACATCGGTATTGGTGTTTTGAAGCAGCGTGCTCAAACCTCGCCCTAAAGCCGGTTTTTTTTGACTGTTAGAGTTCATGATCTATTTCGATGAATTTATCGTCATTTTCAATTTTAGTGAGATTATTCTTTTGAAGAATCTCTCGTGCAAAATTGAGATAATTAATAGATCCTTTACAAGCAGCGTCGTGCATAATAATTGTTGCACCATGACTTGACGCTTCACTTAAGGTTGTGTTTCTATGTATCACTGTATCGAAAACAAGTTCCTGAAAATGTGTTTTCAGTTCATCTACAACCTGATTTGCCAATCTTAACCTCGTGTCGTACATGGTAAGCAGCATTCCTTCGATTTGTAATTCAATATTTAATCGGCCTTGAATGATTTTTATAGTGTTCAATAGTTTGCTGAGCCCTTCAAGTGCAAAATACTCACATTGTACTGGAATAAGAACCGAATCCGCTGCAGCCAGTGAATTAACCGTAATTAAACCAAGAGAAGGGGAGCAGTCGATGAGTATAAAATCATAATCGTCTTTTATTTTTTCAATGGTCTGTTTCAGTAAGAACTCTCGATTGGGTAAATTAATCATTTCCAATTCGGCGCCAACAAGATCAATATGAGCTGGTAAAATGTCAAGGTTAGGACTTTCTGTTTTGATGATAACATCCTTTGGGTCGTAATTCCTGACTAAACAGTCATAAATGTTTTTTACGTTTTTAGGGTTAAAACCTGTCCCTGATGTTGCATTAGCTTGCGGATCGGCGTCAATAATCAATGTTTTGTATTCCAATACGCCCAAACATCCTCCCAGATTGATGGTAGTTGTGGTTTTTCCGACGCCTCCTTTTTGATTCGCTATAGCTATTACTTTCCCCATTGATTTTATTTATATGTAAATTTACAGGAACTTCGCTTTGTTTTTTTTAGTAAGCCATATACTTTTCAACTATTTTCTTGAATAATTTGTTTATATCTAAAACCACAAGGGAAATAAAAATTCGATTTCTTTAAAAAGATTGTTTTTTTTGTTTTTAAGATTCTTATTTAAGATAATTTTTTTGTAATATTGCACCCCGAAATCATGGGAAGCCAATTTTTGAGCAATGAATAGAATAGACGAATTACAGAAAGAAATTACAATTGGTAATGAGTTACCAAAATTTTCAGCAGGAGATACAGTTGCTGTATCATACAAAATTAAAGAGGGAGCCAAAGAAAGAATTCAGCAGTTTCAAGGAGTCGTTATTCAAAGAAGAGGTTCAGGGGCTACAGAAACGTTTACAGTTCGTAAAATGTCTGGAAATGTTGGTGTTGAAAGAATTTTTCCTGTATGCTCTCCATTTATTGAAAGCTTGAAAGTAATGAAAAGTGGTTCTGTTAGAAGAGCAAGAATTTTCTACTTCAGAGAAAGAACTGGTAAGTCAGCAAGAATTAGAGAAAAAAGAAGATTTACAACCGATTAATTTCGACCTAAATATTGTTAAGGGATCTTCGGGTCCCTTTTTTTATGCCCCAAAACTATTGAACACTCAATTTAAATTCAGTTCGTCGGTTTCTCATTCTATTGGTTGAATTGCTATTTGGAACTTTGGGCCGACTTTCTCCATAACCGACTGAAGATAATCGAGAAGCGCTTATTCCAAGCTCTATTAAATAGTTTTTAACCTCAGCTGCTCTGTTTTGAGATAAGGTCAAGTTTTCCTGTGCATCTCCAATATCATCTGTGTGTCCTTCAATTCTTATGGTGTAAGTTGGATTATTCATTAAATAATCTTTAAAGCATCTTAAGGTGAATCTTGATTCATTTGAGAGTTCGAATGACTCTGTGTTATACAAGATATCCTCAAGCTCATAGTTCTCTCCATCTTTTATGGGTTGAACTTTTATTTCTTCAATTATAGCGGGTTTATCTAATTTGTTTATAATGTCTTTAGTTTCGATTCGAGATATGGCGAATGAGCTTCCTTTTTTATCCACAGTTACAGAGATGTTTTCTGCTTGCTTCACTTTAACCACTGTAGCATAGGAACCATCATCTTCATTGACGTTTATCGTTTCGTTTAAAGTCTCATCACCATCATAGTTGATTTGAACTTTGGCATCTTTTGCAATGCTACCATCCTCATTTTTCACGGTGCCTTTCAGTATAATAACTTCTTCAGGTCTGGCTTCCTCATATAATTCAAATGAGTAAATATCCCAATTTCCATTTTGAAATGAAGAGTAATAAGCGATTCGACCGCTCGTTGAAACAAACAAACCTAACTCATCCTGAGGAGAATTAATAGGATAACCTATGTTTTTGGGTTCAGTCCATCCGGTATCCGTTTTTCTAATGTAGAATATATCGAGTCCTCCCATTCCTTTTCGTTCAGGACTTGATGAAGAAACAAAATAGAGTGTTTCACCATCTTGATGAAAGAATGGACTTTTATCTTTTCCTGCAGTATTAATTTCATTAAAGGGATTTGCTTTTCCCCAGTTTCCATCTTCTTGTCTTAATGAAATATAGATGTCATTGTCTCTTGATCCTTTTCGAATGGAAGTAAAGAATAACATTTTGCCATCTGAAGATAATGATGGTTGGGCTTCCCAACCGTCTTTTGTATTTATATTCTCTCCTAAATTGACTAGGGGAGACCATATAAAATCATTTCCTCCAGCACCACTTCTTTTAAACTTGGTAGAATATAAATCGCAATTCAAATAGCTCTGATTGTATACCCTTTCCTTTTTACATGCACATATGATCATTTCCTTATTGTCGACAGAAAGCGTTGCTGAACCATAATTATGAAACGTACCATCATTAAAAGGAGGCATCAACGGATCACCAATAGAAAAATGATAAGAACTATTGGATTTATTTGAGACGGTAAATTCCTCCACAACATTTTGTGCGATATCGCCAAGGCGTGTGCGGTCAACTTTTCTCGTAAAAAATAACAAGTCATTATCAGGAGAAAGCATAGGGAAGTATTCATTAAGTTCACTACTTACACTGTTTACCAAAGTAGGAGAGAAGGGAACCGGATTACTTATTAGATTTTGTTCAAATTCTAGGTCATAAATCACTTTCTGTGAGGTTTTGAGATCATATTCATAATTCACAGAGAGGTTTTTGGGATACTTTTCTTTAAATAAAACGACCTCTTTAAAACAGGTAAGTGCTTCTTTCTCTTTATCTAATGATAAAAGAATGTTCCCTAGGTTGAAATAGCTTCTATAGTCGAATCCTCGACATTTTTGGATTGATTTCTGGTAAAAGTAAATGGCTTTTTTTAGGGTTTGCTCGCCCTCGGTAGGACTAGTGTTGGTCTTGAGTGCGCGGACTCCCGTTTTTTCATAGAAACTGCCAATTTCAAAATAAGCTTGAGCTTGTTCAGGATATTTGCTCAAAATTTTACCAAGTCCGGCTAGTTTTTTTTGAGGATCATTTTCAAGCTTACATTTATTTATTTTCTTAATGAATTTACTTGGCACTTCATTACATGGGTTGATCTGACCAATTACCATAAGTTGGCAGCTCAAAAAAATCGATATAAATAATATAACTTTCAAAGTTTAGTCTTCAGTATTTATAACGTAAATCAATAAAAAAGTTGCGTAATTCTTATACTATTGAATCAATACATTCACAAGTTTTGTGAATAGCTGATTGGTCTATATCTAAATGCGTTACCATACGAATCATTCCCTTTCCAAAAGTTAAAGCGAGAATCCCCTTGTTTTCTAGAGCTGAAATATATTCATTTGTTCGCTTGTGATCCTTGAGCTCAAATACAACGATATTGGTCTCAACGGGTATGACATCCTTAATTAACGAAGAGGTTTTTAATGCTTTTTCAAGTTGTTTGGCATGTTGATGATCAATTGTCAATCTATTTATATTATTTTTTAAAGCAAATAATCCTCCAGCCGCAATGATACCCGCTTGCCTCATACCTCCGCCAAATACTTTTCTTACTCTTTTAGCTCTGTGTATAAAATCCTGACTTCCAAGTAGAAGGGATCCGACTGGCGCTCCAAGTCCTTTAGATAGACAGATTGAAATAGAATCAAATTGTTTTCCATAAGTTTTATAGTCTATTTGATTTTCTGTGAGCGCATTAAATACACGTGCACCATCGAGGTGTAACGGTAAATTCATTTTATTACAAAATGCCCTTATTCGAACAATTTCATTAAAATCATATACAGCTCCACCGCCTCTATTGGCAGTATCTTCAATAGAAATCAACTGAGTTAGGGGGTAATGTATATCATTTTCAGGATTGATCCATTTTTCTATTTCGTTAACGCTAATACGTCCTCGATCACCACTAATAGTTCTAGTGGATGCCCCTGAATTTTTCGCAATTCCACCTCCCTCATACTTAAAAACATGACTATCCTTATGACAAATCACTTCTCCTCCAGGATTTACATGGAGGTTGATAGCAATTTGATTGGTTTGTGTACCAGAAGAACAGTAAAGGGCTGATTCCTTACCGAATAATGAAGCGGCATAATCCTGAAGCTCATTTACTGTTGGGTCCTCTTCGAAGACATCATCTCCCAGTTTAGCTTGAAACATGTAGTCAAGCATATTTTCTTCAGGTTTTGTAACGGTATCACTTCTTAAGTCAATCATTCCAATTATTTTTGTAAAAATACTATTTATGGAAGAATTATATATCCCAATTTTGATCTGTTTCATTTCTTTTGCGGCTTCTATTTTGACCTTTTTTTCAGGTTTTGGACTGGGTACGATGTTGTTGCCTGTGTTTTGCCTCTTTATGCCGGTTGAACTTGCCGTCCTTGCTACAGCAGTAGTACATTTGTTAAACAATGCATTGAAGTTCTTTTTGATTCGGAAAATGATTGATCAAAGTGTTTTATTTTCTTTTGGGATTTCTGCTGCTTGTGCTGCATTTGTAGGTGCTTTGCTTCAAGATTATTTAGGTTCAGGTGGAATTGTCTATCAGCTAAGCGGTTTTGAATACTTGAGTGGAGTGAAACCCTTATCTTTTGTTATCGGTTTACTTATGATTGGCTTCGCTATACTCGATTTGGTTCCTTGGGGTAAGAATATTTCTTTCCATAAGGGGCAGTTTTTTACGGGAGGATTACTTAGTGGTTTTTTTGGTGGTCTTTCTGGGCATCAAGGGGCCTTAAGAGCAGCTTTTTTGTCCAAATCTAATTTATCTACAGATGTGTTTATTTCCACTTCCATTTGTTTGTCTCTGTTGATTGATATAGTGCGTATTCCGGTTTATCTCAACTCAAGTGACGGCAGCTTGTTTAGCTATTGGGAAACCATAATTTTGGCCTGTGTTTTTGCTTTTTTAGGATCATTCATTGGGAAAAAGTTATTTACCAAGAAAAAAGTAAAAAATATAAGATTTATTGTTGCGTTCTTTCTTTTTCTAATGGGGGCAGGGATGATCGTAGGTTTTATTTAGTCTATAGTTGCTCCCCCTGCATCCTCTTCTTTCTTTTTCTTTTTTGAACCACATTTCCTTTTTCCTTGATTTTCTAAAATCTGATTTTTAACACCATATTCATCAAAGCTGTACTCTTCTATCAATTTACCTTTCTTGGCAAACACTCTTACATGTTTTTCTCGTGAGTCTTTATAATATTCTTTGTGCGTACCATACGGGACATCTTTTTTGAAATATTTTTCACTAAGGGGTTTTCCGTTGTTATTGTAGCTAATGAATTTACCATTTTTTAATCCTTTAGACCAGAATTCTTCTCTTGCAACTGTTTGATCATTAAAATAATAGATCCAAGAGCCATGTTTAATTCCTTCTAAATAATTCAATTCGAGTAATTTATTTCCCTTTTCATCATAATTGATTTGACTGCCGCTCAATCTTCCAGCTTTGTAACCGACAATTTTTTTCAATTTAGAGTTTTCGTAATATTCCTTTTTCAACCCACTCAATAAATTGTTTTCATATTCTTGATACTTTAAAGTATCTCCATTTTCATTGAAAACTACAAAAGGTCCATACAATGATCCCATAAAATGATTGACTTTAGATTTTATTCTATTGGTACTGTCGAAATAGCTTGTGCTCGTGCCATGAATAACTCCATTTACGAATGTCCGTGAGGAATAAGGACAGCCGGAAGAAAAGTATGATGTATCAGAGCCATTGCGTCGTCCTTGAACAATTGTTATTTGTTGCTCAACGACGCCATTTCTATGGCATGTAGAACAAGTCCCATCAAATAAAGTACCAAGGCTTTGTCTTGAGTAATATCGATTTGATGCAGAGTCAAATGCTACTTTCTCATAGCAGTTGGTTAAATACTGATAATTACATATTTTTTTTCTTTTATAACAGGGAGCGTTTTGCGATAAGTTTTGAAATGTAAAAACGAAAAGAGTAAGTAAAGTAAAAATAAATTTATATGGCTTCATTGGTATGTTTTAATAATTGATCAAATGAAAGTTTCATTCTTTCAGGAATGGAAATGGTCTTATGTTCAACAGAGTTGTAGCAAACAATCTTTGAAAGTGCCTTGGTGCAGACAAGTTTGTTTACACGTACTTCATAATGAAAAGTAAAACTTTTGTTACCAATTTCACCTAAGTACATTTCAATAATAGGCTTGTCATTTAAAAAGACGGGTTTTAAGTATTCTATTTCATTTCGAACAAGAAGTATTCCGTGCTTATTCCAATCCCACTTTAGTCCAAGTAGTTTTTCGAAATAATACATTCTCGTATATTCAAAATAGCTTAAATAGGTGGCATTATTGACATGTCCCATGACATCAATATCAGAAAACCTTATTTGTATTTCAACGGGTTTAATGCTCATTTGTCTAGTTCTTCAAATTCTGAGTTTTTACTTACATATTCTGGAATTAGATTCTTTAAAATAAGAACAAGTTGATTGTTTTTTTGGCCATCAATTACATCAATCAACTCATCTATTTTATGTCCCATATCCTTTTTCACACTTGTTTTTGCAATTAGAATCTTTTCGTGATGGGTAGGTATTGTATTTTCCTCATTCGCAAGTAACTCCTCATAGAGTTTTTCCCCTGGACGGAGCCCCGTAATTTTAATTTCAATATCTTTATTAATTGTGAGGCCACTTAGAGTGATCATTTTTTTTGCAAGGTCAATAATCTTCACGGACTCTCCCATATCAAAAACGTAAATTTCTCCTCCTTTACCCATGGTTCCCGCTTCAAGAACAAGTTGACATGCTTCAGGAATGGACATGAAAAACCGATTGATTCTTTCGTCAGTGATCGTTATAGGACCACCATTCTCGATTTGTTTTTGAAATAAAGGAATAACTGAACCATTAGAGCCAAGTACATTTCCAAACCTTGTAGTTATGTATTGGGTGCTGCTAATTGAGTTTTTATGTTGCACATAAATTTCAGCAGCTCTCTTTGTTGCTCCCATAACATTTGTGGGGTTTACAGCTTTATCAGTTGATATAAATATGAACTTTTCAACATTGAATTCTGAGCTCAAATCCGCGAGTATTTTGGTGCCTAACACATTAGTCTTAACAGCTTCTGATGGGTTTAATTCCATCAAAGGAACATGCTTGTATGCAGCAGCGTGAAATATAATTTGAGGTTTAAATGACTTAATTAGATTAACAACTCTCATTTTATGGGTTACATCGCCAATGACAATTTCATAATTTAATTCTGGAAATGCCTCGTGTAAATCCCATTGAAGATCATACAAGGCCGATTCCGCTTGGTCAAATAAAATGACAAGCCGTGGTTTAAAGTTGGCTATTTGTTTTACCAATCCGCTGCCAATACTCCCAGCGGCTCCTGTCACTAGAATGACTTTGTCATTGATGCTGTTTTTTATTTTAGCCTCACTCAATTTTATTTCTTCTCGTCCAAGCAAGTCTTCAATCTTAGCTTTCACAAATTGTTTAGAGCTGAATTCCCCATTGATCCAGCTTTTAGGATTTGGGACTTTTTGAACTTTTATTTTTAAGTCAATACATTCGTCTAAAAGTGCTTTTCTTCTTTCCGCTTTCGGGTTCTGAATCGCTATAATAACGGTATCAATATTGTGTTTTTTATAGAGATTATTTAATTCATTGGGCCCGTACACTTTTACTCCTTCAATTCGGGTATCCCATAATTTTGAATTGTCATCTATGTAGCAAATAACTTTTTGATTATTTATGGTATCATTTTGAATGGTTTTTTTTGTAATTAAACCAGATACTCCAGCCCCGTATATCACTATGTTTTCATATTCTTCTTTGCTTTTTAGTGATTCCAAATATATCAGTTTAATAACAAAACGACTACCAACAGTAAATGAGAAGCTGGCCAAAAACTCTACTATTACAACAGACGTTGGCATGAAATAATAACCGTCAACAAAATAGTATCGAACAACGCCAAATGAAAGATATATTAAAGAACAGGTAGAAACGGCAAAAAATATTCTGTTTAAATCTTGAGTAGAGGTGTGTCGAATGAGTCCTTTATGTATTTGGAAAGAATAAAACACAAGGAATTTTACTGCAATAAAGAGCCAGATGTAGTTTGAGAATTTATCCCATTCTTCTTGAATTAAAACTGACTGGTGGTCTAAGTCAAAACGAATAACATATGCAAATAGTAATGCAAACAGGTTTATCAGTAGGTCAACAACAATAATAATCCATCTTGGCGTTCTGGATTTAAATATACGCATGGTGTAAAATTAATAAGTTATATTAATCGTTACTGATCAGATGAATTTTACCGTGTTTATTTATTTCTTTACCGCCATTTGTAACGGCTTGAATGACATAGAAATAAACACCATCTTCTGCTTTGTCTCCTTTTTTATTATTTCCATCCCATTGAAAATCAGGTTTGTCATAATCGGCCATTAAATTGCCCCATCGATTGTATATGTAACACTGAAAAGTTTTGATGCCTTGGAACTGAATCAGCTTAAAGTTATCATTAATACCGTCATCATTCGGTGTGAAAACATTTGGTGGTTCAAGGTCACAGTCAAAGAAAACAATGTTTGCCGAATCTGAGAATTCGCCACAGCTATTTGAGACCGTAACTATAAACAACCCTGTCTCACTCATATTTACAGAAGTAGAAGTGCTTCCAGTGTTCCATAGATAGGAAATGTTTTGAGGCGCTATTGTTGCTTCTAGCTCATAAAATTCTCCTATGCAAAGAATCGTATCTCTTATTTCTGTATTTGGATTAGGAATAAAGGTGATTTGAAAGGACTCTTCGGTGCTACATAAGGTGTCTTCATAGGTAATAAGGTATTGACCAGATTCCGAAGCGGTAAAAGAGGGGTTGGAAGTCGTATTATCATCAAAGGAAATGTTTGGACTTGATGCAGACCAAATACTTCCAGTGAAAGATTCAACATCAGTCACTTGATAGAATAGATTGCAAAGAGCAGTATCCATTAGTTCTATTGAAGGTGCTGGGGTTTCGTCTATTATAAAATCTGCAATTGTAAAACAATTAAGGCTATCTGATAAAAACAATTGATAGCTTCCTGAACTCAGGTTTTCAAAGGAGCCGTTGGGATTGGAAGTAATTGTATCGTTGATTTGAACGATAGAATAAATGTATGGACTAACTCCTAGAGATGCAAAGGCATTTAATGTTCCATTGCTCAAGCTGCAGAAATCTTCTGAAGCAATAAGGCTGTCAATAACGGGATTTGTAGATGGTAAGATTTCGAGGTTGGTGCTATCAGAACAGCCTACGTCGTCGAGCAATATGAGCTCATATGTGCCAGGTGCTAGATCGGTATATAAAGCAGTAGTAGAATAGCTTGTTCCATTGTCAATGCTATACTGATAAACCGGAGTTCCTCCAACTCCATTAAAGGAAATGCTTCCGTTATCGGTACCGCAGCTAGAGTTTTCAAAAAGAAGATCAATTATAAATAACGAATCAACACCCGTTAAAGTAATCATGGATGTGTCTGAACAGTTATTGGCGTCCAGAAGAATCACTTGATATGTTAAACTGTCAAGTTCAGTAAAAACGCTAGAAGATTGAAAGTTTGTACCATTATCAATGCTATATTGATAATCAGTAGTTCCTCCAGATGAGCTAATTTCAATTTCTCCGTTAATTCCACCACAAAAAGGATTGGTGGCATTAATGTTATTGATAATGGGGAAATCCACAGCGATTTCAACGGTGTCGTAGCAGGTGTTTATTCCATCAGTCATTTCAACTACAAAGATGGTATCACCTTCAGGACATACTTGAGTTGGATTATCTCCAGTATAATTACCTTGACCATAAGAATAGTTATCATGAAGCCATGTCATGTTGTAATCAGGAGATGCTAATGTTATTTCTACGTTGTCCAAACCCCAGTGATCATAAGAAGATGAAGTTGCTTCTAATTGAGTCCATCTAAACATAGTGCTTGTGGTTTGTGCAGCAATCGGGATGTTTTCACAGTATTCGTTCCAAACGGTCATTGAAGAGGCAAATCCGCCATTTAAAGGAGGCCAATAATTTATGGTAACCCATGAAGCTCCATTGTTTATGGAATATTGAAGTGTCACACCTTCATCACCAAGATCAGGCCCCTCGCAAGGAGAATTTTGTTGTTGTATGGCATACCTCATTTCAAAACAAACCGTTCCGCCTGCAGATACATCAAGGCCGAGTGTAGCCATTGTTCGTGGTGCTGGGGAGCTACTTCCCATCCACATAAATGGGCTTCCATCAAGTGAGGGTATTCCACATGTCGTTGAAGATATCGTTACTGTTTGTGTAAATTGCCAACCTACTGGTTGACCACTATTAAAATTTTCGACAAATGCCGCTACGTTTTCACCAAAACCATTAGCTGTAAGTGTTACGCATTCGTTACAAGGAACAACATTTTGAATTACAGAACCTTGAACTGTACATTGAGTAAACGAGTGATTTAAGGTGATGCTGAATATGATTAACAGAAAGATTCTCATTGTTTCTCTATGTTAATGTTTACTAAAACAAACTTAGTTAGTGTTTCACTTACCCAAGGTGATCCATAAAAGATTTTATACGCTTTGGGCGTTGGCTCAACGCATGAACTGCTCAAAGTTTCATTTGGTTTTAAGGAAATGGTTTTTATGTATTCTTGATCCCCACATGTTTTACAAAGATTATTAAAATATAGTTGTTCTTCTAAAGTAATATTTACAGCAAAAGAATTCGTGTTTTTAATATTGAAATAGATATAATCTTTCAACATTCCGATAGAAGGATTATCGCATTTTTCTAAGTTTGCAACCATTCTAATTCCATTCTGTTCGTATATTTGGGATGGATTGGTATGAAAATTAAGACTTGCTGTAAAAGAGTTTTGAATATCGTTAGAACTTTGCGAAAAGATTAAGAGTTTCGTGCAAAACAAAAACAAAAAAAAAGCAAACGTTTTCATAGTCATATAGAGTGTTTCAAAAGTACAATTAATGTGTGAATTCAACAAGAAAATGAGGTGTTAATTATGATTGAAATTGAAAGAAAATTTTTGGTGAAAGATGCTATACATGAAGTTATTGCCTTAATGAGTCCTCATCAAATTATTCAAGCTTATCTTGTAAACGAAAAATCAAAGTCTGTTCGGGTCAGAATCATGGATGAAAAAGCATTTTTAACAATTAAAAGTGACATGATTGGAATTACCAGAAAGGAATACGAATATGAAATACCAATAGATGAGGCATTGTCTCTGATTAAATCATTTGGTCTTAAATCACTAAAAAAGAAAAGATATAAGGTTGTTTTTCGCTCAAAAACATGGGAGATAGATGTTTTTGAGGGACCTTTACAAGGTCTCATATTAGCTGAGATTGAATTAGAAAGCGAAGATGAAAAATTTGACGTGCCTGAATGGTTAGATGAAGAGGTGACGTTTAAACCCGAATTCTTAAATGCAAGTTTAATTAATCGTCTTTAAGTCCTTCTAATGGTCTATGGTCCAAATCGAATACCATGCTGCCTAAAGAAATATTAAAATAGTCGCGAATATTTTCAAAATTTATATCTAATGGATGTACATTATTTTCTACTCCGTATTGTTTTGTCTCCCCATCAACTATGCGTTTATAGTATTTTTTAAAGATGGTTTCGTCGTCCCAAAAATCTTCTTCAATAAGGTAAATTGACGGTTCAGGATGGTTAGGCGTTAAACGGTCAACCTCGGAATCTTTAAGTAATTCACTTATAAAAACAGGTTTTGGACTAACACTTATAAACCCTCTATTTAATACTTTCATAGGTCTGAATTTATAACATTAAATGTATTTGGCCGGAATATGTTATCTTCAAGCCACTTGATGTTTTGGTTCCTTTTTTGCTCCAAAATAAAATAATAAAGTGGTATTTGAAATTCAGATTTCAAATACGCCTCCCAAACAAGCTTATCTTGATTTTTATTTGATAAAACCCAATGAATTTGATTTTCGGATACAAATAATAAATTATAGGTTGAGCTCTTGAAGTCATTCGAATAAAGCTCTATTGAAACGCAGCTATTACCAAAACAATCG
>CAJQPH010000062.1 GCA_905480165.1 uncultured Flavobacteriales bacterium | reverse complement strand
GCATGTAACCTAGTTAAGGATATTTCCACGACTAAGTTCGATGCGTCCATAGATATGTGTATTCGACTTGGAGTAGATCCAAGAAAAGCAAATCAAATGGTGCGAGGCACAGTTGCTTTACCACATGGTACAGGAAAAGATGTGAAGGTTTTGGTTCTTTGTACTCCAGATAAGGAGGATGAAGCCAAAGAAGCCGGAGCAGATTATTATGGTTTGGATGAGTATATCGCAAAAATAAAGTCTGGATGGACTGATGTTGACGTGATTATTACCATGCCATCTGTAATGGGGAAAGTTGGAGCTCTTGGTAGAATTTTAGGACCAAGAGGTTTAATGCCAAACCCAAAAACAGGAACAGTTACTATGGAAGTTGGTAAAGCTGTAAATGAGGTGAAAGCTGGAAAAATCGATTTTAAAGTCGATAAATTTGGTATCATTCATTCATCGGTTGGAAAAGTTAGTTTTGACGGGGATAAGATCCACGAAAATGCGAATGAACTTCTTCAAATGTTGTTAAAATGAAACCCTCATCTGCAAAAGGGACCTATTTTAAAAGTATTTATATTACTTCAACAATGAGTCCTGGAATACAAATTGATGCAAAGTCTGTTAACGCTTAATACTAAGAAAATGACAAGAGAAGAAAAATCAAAGTATATAGATGAGTTGACTTCGGATTTATCCGAGTCTAACGTATTCTATTTGACGGACACTGCAGAGCTTACGGTTGAGGCTGTGAATTCATTGAGAAGAAAATGTTTTCATGCCAATATTCGTATGCGTGTAGTAAAGAATGCACTTTTGGCAAAGGCGATGGATAAAGTAGAAGGAAAAGAGTTTGGAGCATTGAGAGATGTTCTCAAAGGCGCAACTTCTATTATGTTATCTGAATCATCGAGTGCACCGGCTAAAATGATTAATGATTTCCGTAAAAAGAATGATAAACCCATTTTAAAAGGAGCATATGTTGAAGAAGCAATATTCATAGGTGACGATCAGTTATCCGCTCTAGAAGCCTTGAAAAGCAAGGACGAACTTATTGGAGAGATCATTGGTCTGTTACAGAGTCCTGCTAAGAATGTATTGTCTGGATTGAAAGGTGCCGGTGGGAAACTAGCTGGTATTATGAAAACGCTCGAAGAAAGAGCAGAATAATTTATTAATAAATCTATTTAAAATTTAAATAAAATGGCTGATTTAAAGCAAATTGCAGAAACGTTGGTGAACTTGACAGTTAAAGAAGTAAGTGAGTTAGCAACAATAATGAAAGATGAATATGGTATCGAGCCTGCAGCTGCGGCTGTTGCTGTTGCTGGTGGAGCTGCTGCTGGTGGAGCTGCTGAAGCTGGAGAAGCACAAACAGAGTTTGATGTTATCTTAAATGCTGGTGGACCAAGTAAATTGGCAGTAGTTAAACTTGTAAAAGAACTTACTGGTACTGGTCTAAAAGAGTCTAAAGACATGGTCGATAACGCGCCTACTACTTTGAAAGAAGGTGTGTCTAAAGACGAAGCTGAAGGACTTAAAAAATCTCTTGAAGAGGCTGGCGCTGAAGTTGAGGTTAAGTAACCTATTCAAATTATTTACAGGAAAGGCACCGCATAAAGCGGGTGCCTTGTCCTGTTTTAAACGGTCTTCTATAATGGTAGACTCAATCATTAACTAAAAACATAAATCCTTGGCAACATCAAATAATTCAACCAGAATTAACTTTGCTTCAAGCAAAAATCAATTTGATTATCCGGATTTCTTAGAAATCCAATTAAAATCCTTTAGGGAGTTTTTCCAGTTGGAAACAACACCTGAAAATCGTGAGAGTGAAGGACTATTTAAGGTATTCGCAGAAAACTTCCCAATTACTGATACTCGAAATCAATTTGTATTAGAATTTTTGGACTACTTTATCGATCCACCTAGATATTCTATAGAAGAGTGTATAGAAAGGGGATTGACTTATAGTGTTCCTTTAAAGGCAAAACTAAAGTTGTATTGTACAGATCCAGAGCATGAAGATTTTGAAACGATTGTTCAAGATGTTTATTTGGGTACGATTCCATACATGACTCCAAAAGGTTCTTTTGTAGTTAATGGTGCAGAGCGGGTTATTGTTTCTCAGTTGCATAGATCGCCTGGTGTATTCTTTGGACAATCACGACATGCCAATGGTACCAAGTTGTATTCTGCAAGAATCATCCCTTTTAAAGGATCTTGGATAGAATTTGCAACGGATATTAACAATGTCATGTATGCTTACATTGACAGAAAGAAAAAATTACCTGTTACAACCTTATTTAGAGCCATCGGTTATGAAACGGATAAAGATGTTCTAGATATATTTGGTTTGGCAGATGAGATCAAAGTCAATAAGACGAATCTCAAAAAGCTTGTTGGCAGAAGGTTAGCTGCAAGAGTTTTAAAGACATGGATTGAAGATTTCGTGGATGAAGATACAGGAGAAGTAGTATCTATTGAAAGAAACGAAGTGATTTTTGACCGTGAGCTTGTAATTACTGAAGAGCACTTGGAAGCTATTATGGAGTCTGGTGCGAAATCAGTAACACTTCATAAAGAAGACATTAATAGTGCGGATTACACTATTATCTATAATACACTTCAAAAAGATATCTCAAACTCTCAGAAAGAAGCAGTTGAGCATATCTACAGACAATTGAGAAATGCTGATCCCCCCGATTATGATACAGCTAAGGGAGTTTTTGAGAAATTATTCTTTTCTGATACAAGATATGACTTAGGAGAAGTTGGTCGTTTCAGATTGAATAAGAAACTAGGAATTGATCAGTCGGAAACGTCTAGAGTACTTACCAAAGACGATATGATCTTGATCATTAAATATTTGATTGAGTTAATCAACTCAAAAGAAGATGTTGATGATATTGATCACTTATCAAATCGACGTGTAAGAACAGTTGGAGAACAATTATATTCTCAGTTCGGAGTTGGTTTGGCGAGAATGGCCAGAACCATAAGAGAGAGAATGAATGTAAGAGACAATGAAGTCTTTACACCGATTGACTTGATTAATGCAAAAACATTATCATCTGTAATCAACTCGTTCTTTGGAACAAATCAATTGTCTCAATTTATGGATCAAACCAATCCATTATCTGAGGTGACACATAAAAGAAGATTATCGGCACTAGGACCTGGTGGATTATCAAGAGAGAGAGCAGGATTTGAGGTGAGGGATGTTCACTACACTCACTACGGCAGATTGTGTACTATTGAAACCCCTGAGGGACCAAATATTGGTTTGATCTCCTCATTATGTGTTTTTGCCAAGGTGAATAAACTTGGATTTATTGAAACGCCTTACCGAAAAGTAGAAAAGGGAATCGTTCAATATAAAAACGAACCTATTTATTTGGCAGCAGAGGAAGAAGATTCAAAAACGATTGCTCAAGCCAATGCCAAAGTAGATGACAAAGGAAATTTCCTTTCAGACGTTGTAAAAGCAAGATTTGAAGGTGATTTTCCAGTTGTAGAGCCATCTAAATTGAATTTGATGGATGTTGGTGCAAATCAAATTGCGTCGATTGCGGCATCGTCAATTCCATTCCTTGAGCATGATGATGCGAACAGGGCTTTGATGGGATCAAATATGCAGCGTCAAGCAGTTCCGCTATTGAAACCAAATTCACCTATCGTTGGAACAGGGATAGAACAATTGGTTGCTGAGGATTCACGTGTTTTAATTAATGCTGAAGGTTCAGGTATTGTGGAATATGTAGATTCTAATGAAATCGTAATTCGATACAATTGGAATTCCGAAGATAAATTAGTGAGCTTCGAAAGTGAGGTTACTAAGTATCCATTAATCAAGTTTCAAAAAACCAATCAAAGTACTTGTATCAACTTAAAGCCAATTGTAGAAAAAGGCGATAAGGTTGTTAAAGGTCAAGTTCTTTGTGAGGGTTATGCTACTCAAAAAGGAGAATTGGCTCTTGGTCAAAACCTGAAGGTTGCATTTATGCCATGGAAAGGTTACAACTTTGAGGATGCCATCGTTATTTCTGAAAAGGTTGTTAGAGATGATATCTTCACTTCTATACATATCGATGAGTACTCTCTAGATGTTAGAGATACGAAACGAGGAATGGAGGAGCTAACAGCGGATATTCCAAATGTTAGTGAAGAAGCAACGAAAGATTTAGATGAAAATGGATTGATTAGGGTAGGTGCTGAAATTAAAGAAGGCGATATTATAATCGGAAAAATAACACCTAAAGGTGAAACAGACCCTTCTCCAGAAGAAAAGCTATTAAGAGCGATATTTGGAGATAAAGCTGGTGATGTAAAAGATGCTTCACTTAAAGCTGGTCCTTCACTTAGAGGAGTTGTTATTCAAAAGAAACTTTTCTCTAGAGCAGTAAAAGACAGGAAATCAAAATCTCAAGATAAACCTTTATTAGAAACCATTGACACTGAATATCAAGGTGACATGGTAGCTTTAAAAGCCAAGCTTGCTGAGAAATTGATCAAAATTGTCGGTGACAAGAAGTCAACAGGGGTATACAATAACTTTAAAGAGGAATTGATTAAAAAAGGGACGAAGTTCTCTGCAAAGTCATTGACTTCTTTGGATTATTCAATTGTAAATCCTTTGAAATGGACTGCAGATGAAAAAATTAATCAGTTGATCAGCCGTGTAATACATAATTACAACATTAAGGCAAATGATCTTTTGGGTAATTATAAGCGTAGAAAATTCCATATCTCTGTAGGAGATGAGCTTCCTGCTGGAATCATTAAAATGGCCAAAGTATATGTTGCCAAAAAGAGAAAGCTTAAGGTTGGTGATAAGATGGCGGGGCGTCATGGTAACAAAGGAATTGTTGCCAACATCGTTCGACAAGAAGATATGCCATTCTTAGAAGACGGTACGCCAGTAGATATTGTACTCAACCCACTTGGGGTGCCTTCTAGGATGAACCTTGGTCAAATTTATGAAACCGTTCTCGGTTGGGCAGGTGAAAAGTTGGGCATGAAGTTTTCTACTCCAATTTTTGACGGAGCATCTCCAGAGGAAATTAATGCTTGGACTGAAAAGGCGGGTGTTCCGACTTCAGGTAAAACGTATCTGTTTGATGGTGGTACTGGAGAAAGGTTCCATCAGCCAGCAACAGTTGGAGTCATTTACATGCTTAAATTGTCACATATGGTAGATGATAAAATGCATGCTAGATCAATTGGACCATACTCTCTTATTACTCAACAACCACTTGGAGGTAAAGCTCAGTTTGGTGGTCAGAGATTTGGAGAGATGGAAGTTTGGGCTCTTGAGGCTTTTGGAGCTTCAAACATCTTGCAAGAAATCTTGACGGTTAAATCAGATGATGTAATCGGACGAGCAAAGGCATATGAAGCCATTGTGAAGGGAGATAATATTGGAGAGCCGGGAATACCGGAATCATTCAATGTCTTGCTGCATGAATTAAGAGGATTGTGTCTGAATGTAACGATGGATTAGAAAAAGATTAAAAACGAATTATTTATATAAAATGGCTTTCAAAAGAGATACACCAAAAAAACAAAGTAGCTTTAATAAAATCACTATTTCATTGTCTTCGCCAGAGATTATTCTGGAGAATTCTAGTGGTGAGGTTTTGAAGCCGGAGACCATTAATTACCGAACTTATAAGCCAGAAAGAGATGGTTTATTTTGTGAAAGAATTTTTGGCCCTGTTAAGGATTACGAATGTCACTGTGGGAAATACAAAAGAATCCGATATAAAGGAATCGTCTGTGACCGTTGTGGAGTTGAAGTAACAGAGAAAAAAGTACGACGTGAAAGAATGGGACATATCTCTTTGGTTGTTCCAGTTGCCCACATATGGTACTTTAGATCTTTACCGAACAAAATTGGTTACCTATTAGGTTTGCCAACCAAAAAGCTTGATCAAATCATATATTATGAAAGATATGTGGTTATTCAAGTTGGAGCTTCGACGGAATTGCCTGAAGTGGAATTGAACAAAATGGATTTCTTAACGGAAGAAGAATACTTAGATATTCTTGATGCACTTCCGAAAGAAAATCAATATTTGGAAGATTCAGACCCAAATAAGTTTATTGCTAAGATGGGTGCTGAAGCAATTTATGATCTTTTGGCGTCTTTAAAGCTTGAAGAGATGTCTTATTCTTTAAGGGATAAGGCTGAAAATGAAACATCAGTTCAACGTAAAAATGAAGCGTTAAAAAGATTACAGGTTGTAGAGGCGATGAAGGATTCTCAAACGAGAATAGATAATAGACCTGAATGGATGATTGTTAAGGTTGTTCCTGTAATCCCACCAGAGCTAAGACCATTGGTTCCTCTTGATGGAGGTCGTTTTGCTACATCGGATTTGAATGATCTTTACCGTAGAGTGATTATCAGAAATAACCGTTTGAAAAGACTGATTGAAATTAAAGCTCCTGAAGTTATTTTGAGAAATGAGAAGAGGATGCTTCAAGAATCTGTTGATTCTTTGTTCGATAATTCTCGTAAGTCAAGTGCTGTTAAAACA
>CAJQPH010000061.1 GCA_905480165.1 uncultured Flavobacteriales bacterium | reverse complement strand
TAATCGCCTCCAAGAAGGTCAATAACTTCAGTGTAATGCTCCCCTTTGTAATATCGATAATCCAGACCACCTGCAATATTCCAATAGTCGTTCGGTTTGTAATCAAATTGAGACAAACCGCCAATCCAGAAATGATTGTTCACTGAGGCTGAAAGTATTTGAGACGATTTAAGCATGTTGTCATCATAAGCAGGATCAGCTGTAGAATAGACCTGTCCAAATAGCGTTTTGTATTGATTATTGTAAACGATTGTATCCCAGTTCACCAATCCATTCTCATCTCTAATAATGGTTGATGCCGAATTAAAATAGCGCTGTCCTCCTCCACGACCTATTGAAGTATAAGCAATGTTGGACCAAGACAATTTTTCATTGATTTTCCAAAAGTCTTTGAGTGTAATTTGCGGTTTATGATAATAATTTCGTCGCTCGTTGAAGACCTCACCATTCCTATAACCCCAATGTTGATTAAATTGAATTCCATAATCTCGTTCAGTATCAATTGATGAATCCGCGATGCCTACGTTACGGGCATAATCCGAATCCCAGTATTCAATGGGCTGTGAGTAAGAACGCTGTCCATGCTGCTGCGGTGCACCAAAACCGCTCAATGAGACAATATGATTCTTGATTTTTTTCTGAATTTTTAAGTAGTAGAATGCTCCTTGTGTGTTAGCGCCATCGACCCAACCTTCTCCTTGCTTATATGAACCTGAGAATAGAACTCCCCAACCATTTTTTAGAGTCCCTGACTTGTAGGCAAGGGAAGTTCTTAAAAAATTACCTGTTCCATATTCTTGAGAGACGCGAATCATACGTTTACCTCCAGTTGCTTGAGTCAAGATATTCATCGTTCCTCCTACGGAAGGCATGGCCAATTTTGTAGCACCCAATCCCCGTTGTACCTGAATTTGTCCTGTTATGGCATCCAGTCCAAACCAATTCGACCAATAGACTGCACCATTTTCCATATCATTGACAGGTACTCCATCGATCATGACACCTACATTTCTTTGGTCAAATCCACGTATGGTAATTCGGGCATCTCCATCTCCTCCACCTTGCTGTGTCGCATGAACACCAGGTGTAGAATTTAAAATCATAGGTAAATCCTGAGAACCCAATTCTTCCGCAATCTGTTTTGTCGATATCCTTGTAACTGCTACTGGAGTTTTACGGTCAATGGCGAGGTTTCCTATTACTTGAACTTCGTCTAGCTCTTGGCTCCCGCCTAAATTGAAATCAAAGGTGTTGCTTCCTGGTTTTATTTCAATATTTATAAGTAAAGTGTCAAAAGAAAGAATGGTAACAAAACCTGAATAGATACCGACATTAACCTGCCCTATCGAGTAAATACCATTAGAATTAGATAAAGCCCTATATATTTTACCATCAGAGGTATTGGATTGAATGGTGACTTTTGCACCGACCACCTCCTGCCCAGTGTATTTATCATTTATTTTCCCTGTAAGCGATGCGTTTTGGGCGAATAATATTGCAGAAGGTAATAATAAAAGTAAGGGAAGTAAATACTTCATGAATCTATTTTTAGGTAAATATTGTCCGGTTTATCTTACAATAATTTTCCTAATAGATACACTGCCATTTTGGGCTGTTAATCTCATAAAATAAACCCCTTTGGACTCATCTAAATAAATTGATTTTGAGTTTTGGTTATTGGATTTAGAATATATTTTTTTACCTAATGCATTTCTTATTTCTATTGCTGCGATCTCTCCAATGTTCAATAGATTGATTTTTCCATTTGAAGGATTTGGGTAAATTTCAATTTGTTTACTCACTTCGTCAATTCCAGCAGGATTACATTCGCAATCGTGTGATCCCAAAGAAGACCAGTTTCCATCAAGAAGCGGGTTTCCGTTTGTGCTAAACAAAGTATCACCATTCTCATCAAGTCTGACAACAACAGCAGGAATAGAATCATACTCCAATAAAGGGTCAAAGAATGAAATTACTGGGTTTGTTTCTCCTTGTTGTATAGTTGGTTTACGAATCATGGAATGATCTTTCGTTACCTCAAGGCCTCCACCAGTATATGGAAAGTCAGTGGTCCAAGCGACACCTGGGTCTTCCCCGATCTTACCAAACACATCTATTAATTGAGCATTGGCTATGTCATTCACAGTCCCTTTAGCGAGAACTAATGCATCATTTCCATTGAAATACCATGCGTTTGACGTATTGTATTCAGGGCAATAAAAAGCATCCGCTTTTACTTGTAAGGAGTCCCAGATAGGTGCTTCTTGTCCTGTTCCATTTGGATCTAGTTTTTCCAAAACACCCACATGAACGTCGTGTGCCCCAATACTACCAGTTAACTGTACTGCATTTCCAGAACTTGCGCTTGTAGAACCATTTGAATATCTAATAATCATGTATTCACTCAAATCAATCGCATTTGATGTTGGATTATATATTTCAAGTGCTTTATTGTTAGACCACCCTTCCACATACTCTGATATAAAAAGATCATTACAATCTTGGGCAAAATGGGTAAAGGAAAACAATAAAGAAGATAGAAGTAGAATTTTTTTCATAGTGTTTATTTTAACTTGTTTAGTAAGTCGTTTATGAGATGTAAAAATACATAAAATAAATTCATAGCCCGCGTTCAAAAGTTATGTTTTTGTCAATTGAAATTTATGAGTCCATTAACAATGTCACAGAATTAATTGATTTACAGATTTAACTTCGTTATTTTAACGAAAATTATTTTTTATGACAAAGTATATTTATGTGTTGATTTCCATTTTTTTCGCTTCAATTTCTTTTTCTCAAGAAATTACAATAGGAAAGATTTGGAAAAACTATGAATTTTATCCTCAGTATGCCCAGGGGTTTAATTCTATGTCTGATGGCATTTCTTATACGGTTCGGGATGAGAATTATAATATATTAAAACTCAACATTCAAGACCTCACAAATGTTGGTGACGAGGTCGAACCTGAAATTATATTTTCTGCCTCCGATTTCACCTACAGTGATTATGAATTCAATTCAGATGAGTCCAAGATATTATTTTTAACAAATAAAATGTCAATATACAGGTATAGCTACACCGCCGTATACTATTTATATGATCGGGAAACAAAAAAGCTTGAGCCTTTAGATGATTTACATCAACCTCAGACGCTTGCGGAATACTCTCCAGACGGTAATTTTGTTTCTTATATCCATAAAAACAATATTTATGTCAAGGAATTGTCCAACGGTAAGGTTCGACAGCTAACTCATGATGGAAAGAAAAATAAAGTAATCAATGGTACTTCTGATTGGGTTTATGAGGAGGAGTTTGCCATTACCAAGGCATATGATTGGTCTCCAGATAGCAGGTACATTGGTTTTTTAAAATTTAATGAGAATAATGTAAAACAGTTTAGAATGACTTTTTATGATGATTTATATCCGGATTCATATAAGTTCAAATATCCGAAGGCAGGAGAGGATAACAGCGTTGTAAGTATTCATTTAATTGATCTAAAAAAGAAATGTAAAATTAAGACAGTGGACATCGGTGAATATGAATATGTCCCTAGAATAGAGTGGTCTGAAAAGTCGAATAAGTTGATCCTGCAGTCTATGAACAGACATCAGAATAGCTTAAAGTATCATTTGGTTGATTGTACGGAAGATAAGGTGAAATCAAAAATTATTTTTGAAGAAAAATCAGAAACATATATTGATGTTGATGACAATCTTATTTTTTTAAATGATGGAGAATCTCTTCTTAGAACAAGTGAAATAAATGGATTCAAGCATATTTATAAACTTGATTTCTCGGGAGAGCATAAACAAGTAACAAATGGAGAATGGGATGTGATTGATTTTCTTGGTTTGGATCATGAAAAAAATACCATTTATTATTCTTCTTGTGAGCCTCATTCTACTCAAAAATCCATTTATTGCATAAATGTGGATGGATCAAATAAAAAAGAAATATCTCAGGAATCAGGTTATAATGATGCAGGCTTTTTGAAGGGTATGAAATATTATATTCACACCTATTCTAATGCCAATACTCCTCCTACTATTTCTCTCAGGAGCAGTGATGGATCACTTGTTACTGTTTTACAAGACAATAGTCGCTTGAAAAATAAATTAAAGGAGTATCCCAAAATGAATCAAAAGATGATTTCCTCTATTGATTTGGGATATATTCAATTGAATACGAGTATGATTTTACCACAAGATTTTGATTCAACAAAAAAATATCCGGTTTATTTTAATGTGTATGGAGGTCCTGGGCATAATGAGGTTTTGGATTCTTATGATGCTGGAGACTATATGTATCATCAACTGTTGGCGCAGGAGGGGTATATCGTATTCACGATAGATCCTAGAGGAACAATGTATAGGGGTGCAGAATTTAAAAAATCTACTTATTTAGAGCTGGGAAAGTTAGAGATTGAGGATATTATTAATGCGGCCATTAAATTAAGGGAATATTCATGGGTGGATTCAGATCGTATCGGTATAATGGGATGGAGTTATGGTGGCTTCATGGCATCCCTTGCAATTACAAAAGGAGCGGATGTGTTTAAAACTGCAATTGCGGTTGCTCCTGTAACCAATTGGAGGTACTACGACAATATTTATACAGAACGTTTTATGAGAACGCCTCAGGAGAACACTTCTGGATATGACGAGAACAGTCCAATTAACCACGTGGATAAAATGAAAGGGAAGTATCTCTTGATTCATGGATCGGCCGATGATAATGTGCACTATCAAAACACCATGGAGATGATTAATGCAATGGTAGAAGCGGACAAACAGTTTGATTTATTCATATATCCCAATAAAAATCATGGAATTTACGGGGGGAATACTAGAAATCATTTATTCAACATGATGTTGAATTACATAAAGGAAAACTTGTAGAAACGAAACCTTTTGGTAAAAAGTATGTATAAGTATTATTGATTTTAGAAAATACAAGTTGTATTTCGTAATTTTAACAAATTCAATTCAACGTAAATTTATATTCAAGAATGGGCGAGAAAGCAAAGATTATTTTAGAAGGAAAAGAACATGAATTACCTGTTGTAACAGGGTCAGAAAAGGAAAATGCTGTTGATATCTCAAAATTGAGAGCTTCAACGGGTTATATTACCATTGATCCGGGTTACAAAAATACCGGTGCAACAACGAGTGCCATTACATTTTTGGATGGAGAGAAAGGAATCCTGAGGTATAGAGGCTATCCGATAGAGCAATTGGCTGAAAAAGCTTCTTTTACTGAAGTAGCATATCTTTTAATTTACGGAGAATTACCAAATAGTATTGAATTCCAGCTTTTTGAAAGGAGTATCAAACGACATACATTGGTTCATGAAGACATGAAAAGGTTTTTTGAAGCGTATCCGGCAAAAGCTCACCCAATGGGAGTGCTTTCATCAATGGTTTCTTCATTGGCAACATTTTATCCGGAATCACAAAATCCAAATCGTAATTCTGAAGCTATAAATCTTACGATACAAAGGTTAATTGCGAAATTACCGACACTTGCAGCATGGTCTTTTAAAAACTCGATGCGTCATCCGTTTATGTATCCGAGGAATGAATTTAATTATTGTGAGAACTTTCTTCACATGATGTTTGCGATGCCTACCGAAGATTATAATGTTGATCCGGTAATCGTAAATGCACTAAATAAATTATTGATCTTACATGCAGACCATGAACAAAATTGTTCAACATCAACCGTTCGAATTGTAGGTTCTTCTCAAGCAAATCTTTATTCGTCGATTTCTGCAGGTATATGTGCCCTATGGGGTCCATTGCATGGAGGAGCCAATCAAAAAGTGATTGAAATGTTATTGAAAATTCACATTGATGGCGGAAATGTGGATAAATGGGTGCAAAAAGCCAAAGACAAAAATGACCCGTTTAGATTAATGGGCTTTGGCCATAGAGTGTATAAAAACTTTGACCCAAGAGCTAAAATCATAAAAAAATCATGTGATGAGGTTTTAGAAAAACTGGGGGTAAATGACCCACTACTTGACATTGCTAAAAAGCTTGAAAAAGTAGCGCTTGAAGATGATTACTTTAAGGAAAGAAACCTGTACCCTAATGTAGATTTCTATTCAGGGATTATATATAAAGCCTTACGTATTCCTACAGAAATGTTTACTGTTATGTTTGCTATTGGAAGACTTCCTGGTTGGATTGCTCAATGGAAAGAAATGACCGAGAATGGTGAACCAATCGGGCGACCAAGACAAATTTATACTGGTTACGAGAGTCGTGATTATGTTGAGGTTTCGAAAAGATAACAGTTAAGAAATAGTATCTTTTCTTTTTCCCTCAAATAATTCGTAGGAGCGAAAGCTGCAATCTAGATTCCCGTTATATACTTTCACCTTTTTTGAGTGTTTCAAACCTATTGATTTGAAGCCCTCTTCACTCGAGGAAATGATGCAGGCAGTACCCTCTTTTATTTCATGCTTGAGCCAAGTGCCAATTTCTGAGTATAATTCCTCATCCAATTCAAGTCTTTGACCATATGGCGGGTTCGAAATAATAAATAAGGGTTCATCTATTTTCTCAACTTCATTAAAAGGTTTTCCGGATATTTCTATAAATCTCCCAAAACTAAACTCTCTCAGATTTCGTCTTGATTTTAAAACCATCTCATCAGAAATATCTGAACCAATAAATCTACAGGGTAATTCTCTTACAATTCGAGTAGCGTTATCATAAATTTCATCCCATAATTTTTGATCGTAATTTTTAAAGTTTTTAAAAGCATAATGTTGCCTTTCAATATTAGAAGGGATACCTGAAGCTAGTAAGGCACCTTCTATCAATAGTGTACCTGATCCACAAAAGGGATCTAACAATGTAGTTTTTCTATCCCATCCTGACATTCTAATTAAAGAGGCGGCAACAACTTCATTGATTGGTGCTTCTCCCGAGGCATTGCGATAACCTCTTTGGAAAAGAGGATTTCCGCTGGTATTAACAGAGATGGTGACTTCAGTATTACTGATATATAAATCGATGAGTACCTGAGGGCGTTTAATCTCTATATCCGGTCTATCCCCAGTGAGATCTCTAAAGTGATCAACAATAGCATCTTTTACCAATAAATAAGGATAATGAGTGTTGGTAAATAAATCGGAATAAATAGCTCCTTTTACGGCAAAGGTTTTTTTTACATCGAAATATTCAGACCATTTGATTTTCGATGCACGATTATATAAGTCATTTTCAGATTTAATTCTGAAGCTGGTAATTTCAACCAAAATAGCAATACTGCATCTCGAATGGAGGTTTAGAAAATAAACATCTTTCCATTTACCCTTGATTTGAACAGCTCTATTGAGTATCTCTACCTCTTTGTATCCATATTCTACAAGTTCTTCTTTTAACGTTTCTTCAAATCCAAAAAAACATTTTAAGGTAATGGTTAATTCTTTGTCAAAACCATTCTTGTTCCCATTCATTTTATCTAATTTTGGTAAAATTCTATTACAAAAGAAAGCAATTGAAAATTAGTTTCCTCTTATTCACTGTGTTTTTTATTTCAGCTATTGGTTTTAGCCAACAGCGGGTTGGTCTCGTTTTAAGTGGAGGAGGGGCATCTGCACTGGCTCATTTGGGTGTTATAAAAGCATTAGAAGAAAATGGAATACCAATTGATTATATTAGTGGAACCTCGGCAGGTGCTTTGATTGGGGGGCTTTATGCTTGTGGTTACAGTCCAGCCCAAATTGAGGAATTTGTACTGTCAGAGGAATTCGTTATTATGGCAAATGGTAAGATTTCGGAAAAAAATCAATTTCTTTTTCGAGATGTAGATAGGAGTGCTTCTGCTATAAGTTTTTCAGTTTCAAAGGACAGTATTATACGTAAATCAATTCCCTTAAATGTCATTACCCCAACCTTTTTGGATTTTGAAATGCTTTTGAAAATGGGACATGTAAGTGCATCATATAACAAGGATTTTGATCATTTATTTGTTCCATTTAGATGTGTTGCATCTGACGTTGC
>CAJQPH010000060.1 GCA_905480165.1 uncultured Flavobacteriales bacterium | reverse complement strand
TTTTTTTCAAATGGTCGTTTTATACTTTTTACACTTTTTAACACTTAATAGTTTCCGTAGTTGAAATAATTAATACTTTTGCACCGTGAACTCAAAACAAATTGACATTCTACAAAGAGCAAGCCTCGTTTTTATGAAGCTGGGGATCAAGAGTGTTACCATGGATGATATTGCCACCCAGCTCGGCATTTCAAAAAAAACACTTTACAATCATTTCAGAGATAAAAATCAACTTGTCGAGAACATCATTAAGTCAAAAATAGCTGAAGACCGTAATGTATTTCAAAAAGCATCTTTAGAATCGATTAATGCCATTGAAGAATTGTTCATGCATTCAAAATATGTGATTGAAACTTTTAAAGCCGTAAATCCGACCGTTTTTCACGATTTGCAAAAAAATTACCCTTCTGCCTGGCAATTGACTGTAAATCATAAATGGGATTTTGTATACAACCAATTTTTAAAGAATATCGATCGAGGAGTTAAAGAAGGTATTTACAGGGTTGATATCCACAAGGAAATCTACTCAAGAATGTTTGTTTCACAAATTGAAACAATTGTCGAAGGTGATGTGTTTCCGTGGCCCGAATTCAAATACGAAACGGTTTTTCTTGAAAATTTCAGATTACATATAAGAGGTATAGCAAATGAAAAAGGACTAGAATACTTCCAAGATAAAATATTAAAAAATTAGAAATGAAACATTTATTTTACATTTTAACTATCATTGGCTCTGTGTTATCTACACAAAATTCTTATGGTCAAATGTCACTTTTAGATGCCAAAGAATATGCACTTGAGCATCATTATAATATTGTAAATGCTGACCTAGAATATGACAAAGCTATACACAAGAAAAAAGAATATTTATCTGCAGGAATGCCTGAAGCATACATCAGTGGAGGATTCAATCAATTTTTAAATCTTCCTGTTCAAGTCATCGATGCAAGCTTTTTTAATCCTCAATCACCCGAAGGACAAGTCATCGCTTTTAGGGCAGGAACCGAATTTAATTCATCGGCCAGTTTAAATGTAAATCAACTGTTATTTGATGGCTCTTATTTTGTTGGACTAGAAGCTTCTAAGTTATTGATTGAATTACAATCGATTCAAAAAAACAGATCTAGAGAGGAAGTTTTATTTGGAGTGATTGAAGCTTATCACATCGCATCGGTCGCGACAGAAAATAATTTATTTGCTGATTCTGTACTTCAACTTACTCTTCAAGTAGAAGAAAAACAAAAAGGGTTTCTCGAATTGGGATTAATGACCCAAGAAGAATTTGATCAAATCCACTACGCTGTTTTAAGAACAATGAATAACAAAGAAAATGCTGAATTACAACTTCAAAATGCAATGGCACTATTGAAGTACAGCATGAATTGTCCTTTAGATTCAACTTTTTCATTATCCACAAGCATAGATGAACTTAGCTTGAGTGCATTAAGTCCATCTTTAGGAACGGTGAACGACAACTCTACTTTAAAATTACTTAAAAATCAAATCAAACTTTCTGCTTGCGACATCAAAAATAATAAAGCAGGATTTTTACCTTCTTTATCTGCTTATTTTCAACAAGGGTACAATGCATACCGAACAGAATTTGACTTTTTCTCCAATAAACCTTGGTATTCTCAAACTTCATGGGGTATTCAAATGACCGTTCCTGTTTTTTCAAGTGGAAAAGGCAAATCAACCTTAAAACAAGCACAGATCAAATTTATGCAAGATGAAAACACCTTGAAAACAACAGAAAACGGATTGAAACTTCAAGAAATTCAATTTCAAAATGAGCTCAAAACTGCCCAAAGACAGAAAGATCTTCAGGATCAAAACATTATACTCACTGAGAAGATTTACAAAAATGCCATTTTGAAACAAAAAGCTGGTAAAATCAGCAATACTGAAGTGACGCAAAAACTAAACCAATTAATTATGACTCAAGCGGAGTACACCGCCACACTAATTAATGTTTTTAAGAGCAAAATCAAATTGGACAAATTGTATAATAAATTGTATATCAAATAAAAGCATAATGAAAAAAATATCAGCTTTAAGCCTTATCGCACTAATCATATTCAGCTGTTCTGAAGAGGTTAAAGAAAATGAAGGGAATAAAAAAGAAAATCTTGTCCCCTTAGTCGTAGCGAGCGAAGCTCAAAACACAAGTTTTTCACATAAAATCAAAGTGCAGGGAAACGTTTCAACAGATAAAGATATTCTGATAAACTCAGAAATGTCGGGTTTAATTACTCAAATGCATGTGTCTTCAGGAAACACCATTAAAAAAGGTCAAATTATTCTTTCGATGGATGAATCTATAATCAATGCTAATATTGTTGAGCTCAAAACGCAATTGGATTATGCGAATTACATGCTGGGTAAACAAATTGACTTATATAAAAAAGAATTAGGAACAGAATTAGACAAAAAAACAGCTGAAAATCAAGTGAATTCCCTAGAAGCAAAGCTAAATACACTTGAAATTCAAAAATCGAAAATGATGGTCACTGCCCCGTTCTCAGGAATCATAGATGAAGTATACGCAAAAACAGGACAGCTTGTAGCCCCTCAAATGCCCATTTTGAGATTGGTGAATAACAAGCAAGTTGAAATTACAGCTTCGGTATCAGAAAAACATTTTAAAAATGTCAAAGAGGGTACTGAACTAAATATTTCGTTTCCCAACTACGATTTGAAAAGCATGAATCTAAAAGTTAAAAGTGTGGGTAACTTTATAGAACCAACAAACAGAACTTTTACCATTAGAACAGAGGTTAATAACAATATTTCGTTAATGCCAAATATGCTCGCAGAGGTTGAAATTACGGACCTGAAAATTGACTCTGGTCTCGTAATTCCTTCAAAAAGCATTCTAAAAAATCAAAATAATAATGATTATGTATGGGTTCTTAATAAAGTAAAAAAAGAGACCTATGCAGTTGAACAAGTTTTCATCAACACAATTACCACTTACAATGGTGAAGCCTTAATAGAGGAAAACGAATCCATAAATGCTGGAACGCTCATCATAGAAAGCGGAGCAAGAGGAATCACCAAGAAAGACATCGTAAGAATTAAATAAGTTTTAATATGAGTAATTCAAAAGGGTTCGGGTTAACTACATTGGCAGTAAAAAATGCCAAAACAGTATTCCTCATTGCACTCGTCATTATCATTGGAGGGATGGCAGCCTATCAAACAATGCCGAAAGAGAATTTTCCAGAGCTGAAAATACCCGAAATTTACATTGGAATAGCAAAGCCAGGATCATCACCAAAATACATGTCTGAAAAGATTTCTAAGGCGATTGAAAAAGAAATCGGTGGCATAAAACTTGTTGATGAAATCAACTCAAATTCTGTTCATGGTTATACAACGATTAGAGTAAAGTTTGATTTTAAAATGCCCGTAGATGAGGCCCTAGGTAAAGTTAAAGATGCTGTTGATCAAGCGCGTACTAAAAGTGACTTTCCTCAGCTTCCTACCGAACCTAATATATTTGAGCTTGACCCATCTCAAATGCCAATTCTTAATATCAATTTAAGAGCTGAAAACGCGAGTGTCCTTAAGGGAGTTGCTGAAGATTTAGAGAAAAAAATTGAAGAATTGGGCGAAATCAGTGAAGTTGACATCAGAGGACTTCCTGAGCAAGAAATGAGAATCGAGGTAGACCCTATTCGCGCTCAAGCCGTAAATGTGACTATTGATGATATTGAAAATGCGATAAAAGCCGAAAATCAAACGATTCCCGGAGGTGAAATTCTAATGGATGATATTCGAAAAACAATACGAATAGAAGGTGAATACGAAAATGCACAGGAACTCCAAAAAACAGTCATAAAACAGGACGAGAATAAACCGGTTTACCTTGAGGATGTAGCCGATGTTTTCTTTGGGAATTCCGATACCACGTCGTATGCCCGTGAATTTGGAACTTCCGTTGTGATGCTGGATATAAAAAAACAAGGAGGCGAAAATTTGCTCGTTGCATCATCAAAAATCAATGAGATTATTGAAGAAGCAAAGAAAGACGGAACAATTCCAAAAAGTGTAGAAGTGAGTTTAACAAATGACCAATCTAATGTGACTAGAGACATGGTGTCAAATCTTGAAAATTCCATCATCTTTGGAATTATCTTGGTCGTCGGTGTACTCCTATTCTTCTTGGGGCTAAGAAATGCTTTGTTTGTGGGTGTAGCTATCCCATTGTCAATGCTGATGTCATTTCTGATATTGAATTCTATGGGCATCACATTAAATGTGATGGTTTTATTTTCATTGGTTCTTGCACTTGGGATGCTCGTAGACAATGGTATTGTCATTGTCGAAAACATATACAGATACATGGATGAAGGGCACTCTGCCTATACGGCAGTAACCGAGGGAGTCGGAGAAGTTGCTTGGCCCATAATATCATCAACCGCTACGACCATTGCTGCATTTATACCCTTGGCCTTGTGGCCAGGGATTATTGGAGAATTCATGAAGTTTTTACCGATGACTTTAATGATTGTACTTGCTTCTTCATTATTCGTAGCTCTGGTAATTAACCCAGTATTGGCTGTAACTTACATGAAGGTTAAACAATCAAAACCCAAAAAATCAAAAGTCTTTATTTACTCATTATTATTCGGAGTAGTGGGAATCTTCTTTATCCTATTTGGATGGATCAGTTTAGGTAATTTAAGCGTTTTTGTAGGCATTTTACTTTTGGTAAACTTATTTGTCTTTATTCCGGGAACTGACATCTTTCAAAATAGATTTTTGCCAAGACTAGAGCGGGTCTACGAACGTTTTTTAAGATATGCCATTATCGGAAAAAGGCCGATTTATTTTTTATTGGGAACGGTGGGAATGCTTTTCGGTTCAGTCGTGTTGCTTTCCATATTTCCACCGAAAGTGGAATTTTTTCCTAACAACGAGCCTCAGTATGTGAATATTTTCATTTCTCATCCTATTGGAACTGACATTTCCGTAACCAATAAAACAACTCTGGAAATTGAAGAAGACTTAAATGCTATTTTAAAAGAATACATGGACGCAGACGACACCACGGGTATCCCTGCTGATCAAAGAGTTATAAAGTCGATTATTTCTCAAGTTGGTGAAGGGACCAGTGATCCTGCTCAAGGTGTTTCGATGGGTAACACACCTCACAAAGCAAGAATCACCGTGAATTTTGCAGAATTTCAATATCGTAAAGGAATAAAAACGTCTGATGTTTTGAAAAAAATTCAATCAGGCCTAAAAGGAAAATATACTGCAGATATTGAAATCACAGCGGCTAAAAACGAGCAGGGGCCCCCACAAGGTGCACCAATTAATATAGAAGTAACCGGTAGAGGAGATTACAGCCAGCTCATTAGTGAAGCCGAAAAAATCAGGACTTACTTGGACAGAAAGAACATTAAGGGGGTTGAAAAGCTTAAATTAAATGTTGATGCGAATAGACCCGAAATACCAATTAAGGTAGATCGAGATCAAATCAGAAAACTCAATGCCTCCACTTATAAAGTAGGGATGGCCATTCGGAAGTCCTTATTAGGACAAGATATTTCTACTTACACAACCGATGGAGAGACACATGATATTGTTGTAAGGTTTAACAGCAGTAATAGAAATGATTTCAATTCGTTACTCGACCAACGCATGATTTTCAGAAACAACAAAGGTAAATTGATGAATATTCCTATTCGCTCAGTTATTGAAAAGCCAAAGGAAAGCAACAGCTATTCTGCGGTAATACGAAAAGACCAAATTCCTCAAGTGTCCATTACCTCAAATGTGACAGAAGGGTTCAATGCCAATGAAGTGGTGAAAAATTTAAAAACGGAAATGTCAGTCTATGAGAAGAAAGGGAATCTCAACAAAGATGTTAACTATCGGTTCGCAGGTCAACAGGATGAACAAGCCAAAGAAATGGCTTTTTTAAGTAAAGCCTTACTCATTGCATTATTCTTGGTGCTTTTAATCATTGTTTCACAATTCAATTCTTATTCTGCGCCAACAGTCATATTATTGTCAGTTGTACTTTCCTTAATAGGTGTGTTTTTGGGTTTGGTTATCTCACGTCAAAATTTTGTAGTCATCATGACCATGATCGGAATCATTTCTCTCGCCGGAGTGGTTGTCAATAACGCGATTGTTCTCATCGATTACACCAACTCACTTCGTAAAAAAAGAAGAGAAGAATTGGGACTTGAAGATCACGAGCTTCTTTCAAATAAAGACTTGTTGGACTGCACTGTTCAAGGTGGGAAAACCAGACTCCGTCCAGTGCTTCTAACTGCAATCACAACGGTGCTAGGATTGATACCACTCGCGATCGGTTTTAATATTGATTTCTTCGGATTATTTTCTTCATATGATCCAAATATTTTTCTTGGGGGTGACAACAATATGTTTTTTGCACCGATGGCGTGGACCATTATTTACGGCTTAACTTTTGCCACTTTCTTAACTCTAATTATTTTACCTTCAGTTTATTTATTGGCATATAAATTCAAAGTTTGGATTTATCAAAAGCTTCAACTGTCGATTAAAAGTAACTTTTAGGGTTAGTCAGCGTATTTATGAATACAATTATGAAATGTTTTTTGATTCTTTTTATTTTCAGTATTTTGATTACCGGGTGTAATCAAAATGAAATAAAAGAGGAATACATCAATCAAGATAAGAAGAGTATCTCTAAAAAAAGTGATCACCCTCAAGACTCACTATATTTTTCATTGATCAATTCAATTCAAAACGATACCTCATTATTTTTAGCATCTAGCTTAAATTACTCAAGTAATTTTGGCAGCACACATAACAGCACAGCTTTGATAGATGATAAAAATATAATTCATCAGCTGAGCGGCATTGAACATGATAGCATAAATGAAACCACATTTGATTTCTACTATTTAAACTCAAAAAAAAGAGTCAGTACCGAGTTGATATATAGTTATCAAAAGGATTCAAATTATTATCATCAGATCATATCTTTTTATGACACATCCGGGTCATGCATATATACCGGGTTTAAAGACTTTGAAGATTTGAATTTGTCTTCAGAAAAACCCTATTTGATAGCTGATTTTTCAAAAAGAATGGATGATCAGAACACCTTAAATATCATTCAACAACAAGGTGGATTTGAAACAAACTTTAGAGGTTTCTTCACTTTAGAATTTTACAATTTAAACTTTATAAAAGTAGGCGCAAACGATGGTTTCTATTCTTCAATGTTAGCGATTTCAGAAGAAACACCTCTAATAAAAAAAATCAGGAACAATCCAGATAAGTTTATTGGCAAACCATTGATCCTTCAGTTTACAAATGTTGAAGAAAGTGATGGTTTCGCATATCAATTGTTGCTCGAAGCCAAATTAAAACCCTAAATGAATTACATGAAACAATACTGCCCATTAAACTATTTGAAGTTTCATTCGTCTTATCAATTGACACCTAAACAAAACTCGATGAAATCAATCTTTTTACCATTTCTTTTTATCTTATTTTTTGGCCTGAACGGTTTCTCTCAGTCTATGAAAATAACAGGAACTGTGTATGACACTGCAGGAGTTACTATTCTTGACAAAGCTTCAATAATGGCAGTTCGTTTAAAAGATTCTGTACTCTTAGGATTTACAAGAACAAATGAAAATGGGGCTTTTGAGCTTACAGGATTCGCACCTGACACCTTTAACCTTGTGATTGAATACCCTGGACTGGATCAAAAATCTTATTTCATCTTTGGAAATAGTGAAAACGCAGAAATTGATATTCCTATTGTTAAAATGAACCCCATTTCACAACAGCTTGAAGAGGTTTTGATTATCGCCAATAAAAATGCGATATACTTTATTGGTGATACCTTGAGGTACGTAGCAGATTCCTTTAATGTGGCTGAAAATGCTGTTGTTGAAGATTTACTAAAAAAATTACCTGGAATCAAAGTTGAAGATGATGGGTCTATCACATCACAGGGCCAAAATATTGATCAGGTCTTGGTCGATGGAGATGAGTTTTTTGGGTCAGATCCGACAATAGCTACAAGAAACCTTGGAGCCAAGGGTGTTGAAAGTGTTGATGTTTATGAAAAAGATCGAGAAGGAGCATCGATAGGAGATGATGATAAAATTCAAGTAATGGATTTGAAACTAAAAGACGAAGCCAAAAAAGGATATTTTGGAAAAGTCACAGGAGCTAGTGATTTTGCTTTATTCGAAGACAATGCATTTTATGAAGGAGAGTTTTTGTACAACAATTTCAATAAAAAGAGAAAAATCTCTGTTTTTGCCCTCACATCAAACACTCCTAAATCGAATTTTGGATTTGGGGACGCCGCAAAATTTGGTTTAGATAATGAAAGAAGTGGAAGCTGGTGGGATCAAAGCAATAGTGCCAATACGAGCGGTATTCCTAGAACACTAAAAACAGGAATGTATTATTCCGACAAGATTGGAAAAACAGGAAAGATTAATGTGAATTATTCCTATTATGAAAGCCAATTAGATGCAGTTTCTAGAAGTCAATCGAGCTATTTTCTAGCAGATACAAGTTATAGAACATTAGACTCTGTGGATTTAAAGGAAAAAACAAAGTCTCATCGAATAAATTTAGCTTACAAAACAAACCTTGACTCACTTACTTCAATTGAGATTAAACCAACCTTCAGATTCGATGCCGCAACAGACAGTTCTAGTACAAGAAATAACTTTTTCGGTCAAAACAATGATCAATCGTTAAAAACGAATATTTTCAATTCAAATATTTCAAAAGGGTTTTCTAGTAGTTCAGAATTAAGAGTCATTCGAAAGTTCAAAAAACCCAAAAGAGAGTTAAAAGCTGAATACTATTTGAGAACTTCAGATAACGAAACTGAAAGCTCATTGGAAAACACCTCAAATTACTACCTGCCCAATCCATCGGACTCATTAATTCAGCAAGATAAAACAAATGAAAATCAGTCTTTAAATCAATCTGGAATACTCACTTATACTGAACCAATAAGTAAATACATCAAACTTCAGGTAGAGTACTTATACCAAAACAATAAGTCAACACAAGAGATTTTTGCAAAAGACAGATTGAACAACAATGTCCCTATAGATGACCTTTCCAATAACTTCGATAATATTAGGATTCAAAATAGAGGAACGGCAATTTTAAGCTATAAAAACTTCAAGCATACGTTTCAGGCGGGGATAGGTTATCGAAACATCATGATTGACAATACCAATCTAATTACAGATAGCTTAATTACACAAAATATTAACAATCTTCTTCCTCAATTCAGATATCAATTTAAACCGTCTCAAGGTACGCGTTTAAACATACGGTATAATACCAAATCTGACCAGCCATCTATCAATAACCTACAACCGGTTCAGGACAACACAAATCCAAATGCCATTCAAATTGGCAACCCCGATTTGAAACCTAATTATGTTCATTCCCTGAACATTGGTTTTAACACGTGGAAAGCCCTTAGTGGACGATACATTTGGAGTGGTATTAGAGCGACGTACACAGACAATGCCTTTGCAAATTCAACATCTTATGATGATTACGGAAGAACCATATCACAAACCAGAAATGTCGATGGCAACATCTTCGGAACACTGTTCGCAGGTGCTGGATTTCCAATATTGAACAGAAAAATTGAATTTGAACCAAACGTTAATGCAAATTACTCGAAATACACGAACTTTATTAATGATGTGGAAAATGTAACTCAAAACACATCTATTTCGGGAGGTTTAGGCATTCAATTTAATCTTGATTCATTAGAGATTAATATCGGAAACAATTACTCCTATGTAAATCCTGTTTCTTCATTATCTCAATTTTCCAATCAACCCTACAGTACACAATCATACACGGCAGAGGGTGAATGGAGAATCAAAAGAGGATTTAAAATTAAAGTAGATGCCAATTACACGATAAATAAAGGACGGTCAAATGGTTTTGACCAAAATATTTTTGTAATTAATGCTGAATTAAGCAAAGCCTTTTTGAAAACAGAGAATCTCATTCTTGCAATGAACGCAAATGATATTTTAAATCAAAACAGGAATTTGCTTCGTCAAGTAAACGCGAACGTGATAACTGATAATTTAACTACCATTATCTCTAGATACTTTCTATTGAGATTAACATATAAGTTTAACAACAATAACACCAAAGAAGATGATTACAAACATTGGGGCTAAAAGCCTTCTTTGCATAGTGGGTTTTTCCATAACCATATGTTTTTCAGGTATTGGGCAATACCATGATTACGGTAAGATTACTTTTGAACGTAAGACCAACCTCCTCAAACGCTTTCAGGACAGTAGAATGAGTAAGATGATTAATGAAGACAATAAAATCAAAATTGACAAATTTGAACTTCTCTTCAATGATACCTCATCAGTTTTTAGACCTATTCAAGATATTTCTGAGGGTAGAATGGGATGGATGACCACAAAAAATCACTATTATCAATACCTTGGAGAGGAAAGTCAGTTTATCATTTTGGGCCTTTTTGGACAGAATATTTACATCAAAGATTCTTTACCCCAAAGACAGTGGAAAATCACTGAAAGTAAAAGAAACATAAGCGGTTATGATTGTCGTAAAGCGATTTATGAAAAAAATGACAGTACACGAATTTATGCGTGGTATACTCCCGAATTAACCCCTCCTATTGGACCTGAAGGTTATTGTGGTCTTCCTGGCACCATTCTCGGATTGGCGACGGAGGATGGAGGTATTGTTTATTTCGCGAAAAGCATTCAACTGGTAGCACCAAAAAATGAGGATTTAACTCCAGATAAAGGGAAGAATAAAGTGTTTACACTGGTTGAATTAAAAGCTAAAATTGAAAAAGATTATGGCAATACTCCTTGGGGAAAGCGCATGTTCGATGACCTATTCCGTTGGCTCTAGTCTCATTTAGACTATCTATGTCAAACTAAATCTTTAAATTTGTCCGTTCCAACGACCTGAAAATAATATGTGGCAAGGAATTGCAAATTTCATTCTTCGTAACCGGTTTTTAATTCTTGGTGTAATTACCTTGATTACAGTCGGTTTCGGTTATTCTGCCTTAACACGTCTTGAGCTTGACAACAAGTATGGCATAGTTTTGCCTAAAGATTCTCCCACAACAACCAATTACAATAAATTCAAAAAGCAATTTGGAGAAGATGGCAACATTTTGGTCATTGCCATTCAAACAGATTCTTTATATACAGAAACGCAACTAAAGAAATGGAAACAACTTGGTGATTCCATATTAAAATTTAATGGAGTTGAATCAGTACTTTCAGAGGCAGCTCCAACACTTCAAATCCTTAAAAACAATATAGAAGAAAAGAAATTTGAGGTAGACGTGGCATTTTCTGATACCACCTTTCAAGAAAAGAGTATTGAACTGATTAAAAAAGAAGTTCGTGGAAATCCTTTTTATAAAGGTCTTTTATTTAGCGATCGAGGTGATGTATCGGTCATGATGATAGGAATAGATGAAAACTACCTATCCGATAAAAATAAATCAAAAGTCGTCTTGGATATTGAAGCCTTGGCGAATAGCTACGAAAAAGACTTAGGCAAAATACATTTCGCTGGACTCCCCTATCTGCGCGTAGTCATTGCAACCCGAATTCAAAATGAAATGTTCCTATTTATAGGAGCTTCCATGTTGGTTACAGGTTTTCTACTCTATCTTTTCTTCCGATCATTCCGAGTTGTTGGAATCTGTTTAACCGTTGTTACGATAGCTGTAATATGGGCGATGGGAAGCATTGGAGCTATGGGATTCAAATTGTCTATTTTGATGGCGCTTATTCCTCCTCTAATGATTGTGATAGGTATACCCAACTGTGTCTTTCTCATGACCAAATTTCATCAGGAAATCAAAGATCATGGAAATAAAGTAAAGGCGCTATCAAGGGTTATTCAAAAAATAGGAACAGCCACTTTTTTAACAAATTTATCAACGGCCTTAGGTTTTTTGACTTTTGCATTTACAAATTCAGAAAAGCTAATGGAATTTGGTATTGCAGCATCAACAAATATCATGTTGGTATTTGTAATTTCAATATGTATCCTACCGATCTTCGTTTCATTTTCTAAACGACCAAAAACCAGACACTTAAAACACCTTGACCGAAAAGTAGCAACCGGAATGCTCAACTTCATCGTCGAAAGCACCCAAAAGAGAAGAACTATTATTTATTTAGGTACTGCAGGATTAATTTTTGTAAGTATGGTCGGTTTATATAAAATTGAAGCCACGGGTAATTTAACGGGAGACCTTCCGAAGGATGACCCTATAAGTAAAGATGTGAAATTCCTAGAAAAACATTTCGGAGGTTCTATCCCTTTTGAAATGATGATTGAATATAATGACAAAGACTTATTTAACTTTCAGGAATTCAATTCAAAAAAAATAAGTAACACATTCAACAAGCTAGAGCGTATAGAAAATGTTCAAAAAACAATTGAGCGTGATAGTCTATTTTCGAAAAGTGTTTCTATCGTAGATTTTATAAAAGTCCTTAATATGGCTTATTATTCTAACGATTCTTCTAAATACAGATTGAAAATCGCATCAAGAGGTATTGCCAGAGCATCATCTTCGAGAAGACAAAAAGAATACATGACAAAGCTATTCAAAGGAGATATCATTAATGGTGGCTTTTCAATCAAAGAAGTACTTGACACCATTAACAGAACGATTCGAGTGAGGTGTCAAATGAAAGATTTAGGATCATATGATGTTGCGCAAAAGGTTAAAAAATTAAAACAAGAGGTAAGACAAATACTAAACCCTGATTCGACGTTTATTGAATCTTGTTATAATCAAATAGCATCTAGACCTGAATATTTAGATTCTATTTTTGAAAAAGTCCCTCAAATAAAATCATCTGTAATTCATTCACTCTCAAAAAATGATTTGGAGCTTCGAAATTTACTATACGAAGACCGTGCTTTTCTTATTAAAGAAATGAATACAGCTGGGTTTTACCCTGTACTACGAAATGCCATAGATAAAGAGTATTTCGATGTTACTTTTACAGGAACATCTGTAGTTGCAGCTGAAGGAACAAAGTATTTAGTAAAGAACTTAATCACCAGTTTAATTTTCGCTGTCATTTCAATTGGAATCCTTATGGCCATTTTATTCAGATCTTGGAGGATGGTGGTCATATCTATGATTCCAAATATTATCCCTCTTCTTTTTACCGGTGGTATAATGGGATGGTTTGGCATCCCCTTAAAACCTTCGACTCTTTTGGTTTTTAGTATTGCATTTGGGATATCAGTAGATGATACTATCCATTATTTGGCAAAATATAGGCAGGAGCTAAAAAACAATGAATGGGACCTAAAAACATGTATCAATAATGCAACACGAGAAGCGGGTCTGGGAATGTTCTACACTTCCATTGTTTTGTTTTCAGGTTTTTCTGTTTTTACATTTTCTCAGTTTGGAGGAACTCAAGCATTAGGCCTCTTGGTATCAATAACTTTACTCGTAGCCATGTTAACCAACTTAATGGTTCTGCCATCACTACTTCTTTCTCTTGACAAGTATCTAACTACAAGATCTTTTAAGGAACCTTATTTTGATGCCTACGAAGGAGATTCAGAAACAGAATGGGACGATCTTTCTATCGAAAAGAGCAACGCTATCGAAAATAAAAAGAAATAATGAAAGGAATTATACTCGCCGGAGGTTCAGGCACTCGGCTTCACCCACTCACTTTGGCTGTAAGCAAGCAACTTATGCCTGTGTTTGACAAACCCATGATCTACTATCCATTATCGACATTAATGCGTGCTGGGATAAATGAAATATTAATCATTTCTACACCTCATGACATGCCTAATTTTAAAAAGTTATTAGGAAATGGCGAAAATATAGGCTGTAAGTTTGAATACGCCATCCAAGAAAAACCAAATGGTTTGGCACAAGCCTTTGTAATTGGTGAGGATTTTATTGGAAAAGACAATGTTTCTTTGATTCTCGGAGACAATATATTTTATGGTGGAGCAATGGAAAATATGCTCACCTCACACAATGACCCAAATGGAGGAGTAATTTTTGCATATCACGTAAAAGATCCCGAAAGATACGGTGTAGTTGATTTTGACGACAACATGAATGCGCTTTCAATTGAGGAAAAACCAAAAGTTCCAAAGTCCAACTATGCAGTTCCTGGCTTGTACTTTTATGACAATTCCGTGATTGAAATTGCAAAAAACATACAACCTTCTGCTAGGGGAGAATATGAAATCAGTGATGTTAATGCAGAATACCTGAGAAAAGGAAAACTTAAAGTTGGTGTATTAGACCGAGGAACAGCATGGCTCGATACTGGAACATTCAATTCCTTAATGCAAGCTTCACAATTCGTTCAAGTCATTGAAGAACGACAGGGATTAAAGGTCGGTTGTATTGAAGAAATCGCCTATAAAAAAGGATTCATCAATAAGCAACAACTCATAGATATTGCACAACCGTTAATCAAAAGTGGTTATGGCTCATATTTATTAGAAATGACGAAAGGCAAATGATTCTATCATCTCAATACATTGATTTGATTCAAGAAGAGCTTAAACAGCTTCATATTCCTGATTCACCTGACAATCTATATGCTCCTATCAGCTATTTTCTGAATTTGAAAGGAAAAAAAATACGTCCCATTTTAACCTTATTGTCTGCAGAACTATTTAATGGGAATATAAATCATGCCAAGCATGCTGCATTGGCTGTTGAAATTTTTCACAATTTCACCTTGATCCATGACGACATCATGGATGAAGCACCATTAAGACGGGGACAGCAGACTGTTCATGAAAAATGGAATACAAACATTGCCATCTTATCAGGTGATGTGTTAATGATTAAAGCATATGAACAGTTGGCACTTTGTCCACCAGATGTATTACCAGATCTAATCACGCTTTTTAATAAGACAGCCGTTGAGGTTTGTGAAGGGCAACAAATGGATATGGACTTTGAGACGAGAGAAGAGGTAGCCCAAGAGGAATATATTCAAATGATAAAACT
>CAJQPH010000059.1 GCA_905480165.1 uncultured Flavobacteriales bacterium | reverse complement strand
ATTGTGTAAGGTTTCGACCATGGCAATGAAGCATTGGTATTCATCCTGATTGGGAAGTTCTTTGACTTCTGAATTAATGATTTTGTTGGTGACGCTTATGGCTGAAAGCTGTTTTGAAGTTTGAACAGAAAGCTCAATTCTGTGTGTTAGGATTAAGATTTTCTTTTTGGTTCTTGCAATGTATTGTTTTGCAATTTCAGAAAAAATAACGGTTTTACCTCCTCCAGTAGGAAGCTGATATAATAGATTGAAATCAACACCATTATCGTCGAGTTCATTTAGGATGGTGGTAACGGTTTGTTCTTGAAAAGGGTAAAGCTTTTTGGCTTTATATAAATCAATATCAATCATTCATCTATTCTATTTGGCAAGTTGCAAAAATACAGTCTTTCTTTTAAAGAGGTACTATGATTTTCATTTTTTTGTCCATTCGTACATAAGAATTGAAGCAGCAATTGAAACGTTTAAAGATTCTGCTCCGCCATGGCCTGGTATTTTGACCGGGTTATTGCAGAATTTTTCCAAAGATTTAGATATTCCTTGACCTTCATTGCCCAGCATAATTGCATTTGAATTTTTCATACTACCGTCCTTAAGGAACTCGCCATCCAGAAGAGCTCCTGTTACGTTATACTTTGTGTGTTCAAGAAATGGAATAAGGTCTTTGTAATGAACTGTAACCCTCAAAAAGCTTCCCATTGAAGCTTGAAGTGTTTTTGAGTTGAAAACATCAGCACATTCTGGTGAGCAAACAATTTGTTCTATTCCAAACCAATCGGCCGTTCTAATTATAGTTCCCAAATTTCCAGGATCTTGAATGTTTTCAAGAATAAGAAACTTCTTATCTGGATTAAATGAGATAATAGACGGTTTCTTTATTACAAGAATCAGCTTGTTGGGTGTTTTAAGCCGACTCACTCTTTCAAATTCTTTGTATGATAAAATGAAGCTCTTGTCTCGAAGGGTTTTGGGTAAAAGATCTTCGACCTCAGCAATACATCCTATGAGGCCAATATCATCAGGTATTGAGCGCATACATTCTTTTCCGATTTTCTCTCCTTCAACAATAAAACAGTCCTCTTTATCGCGGTTCTTTTTCAATTGCAGGCTTTTTATCCATTTTAACTTTTGAATTGAGATTTTTTCCACCTGATTATAATTATTTTTGTACTATTCTAATGGTGAAGATAAATAAACTTTGGTTTTGTGTGATATGTATTTTCATATGTATTACATCATGCAACATAACAAAAAATGTACCTGATGGATATTTTTTAATGAACTCGAATAAAATTCTTGTTAAAGAAAAAGTGCCATTCAAAGATGATTTGACTGATATATTGAAGTTGAAGCCAAATCAAAGGATTTTAGGTGTGAGACTTAAACTTCGAGTGTATAACGCCATTGATTCTGCTAAACTTACGGAGAAACGCATAAAGGTCAATCAAAAATTCAAGTTAAAGCTTCAAAAGAAAAAGGATAAATATTCAAGAATCAATGAAAAGAGAATTGAAAGGGCAAAACGAAGAGGAAAAGATTTTTATACTGAGAAAATTATTAAAGACACGGTCAACAATGATCTTCTTTTTAGGGAACGAATGAAGTATAAATTTGGAGAAGATCCAAAGGTCTTTGATTCTACGACTTTTAATAAAGCAAGTGTGCAGATCAATAACTATATCAGAAAACGTGGTTATTATATCCCTAAACTGACTAGTAAAGTGGTCTATGATAGCTCAAAGAGAAAGGCCGATGTCCTCTATGAACTTGTCTTGGGCTCTGTGTTTAAAATTGATTCTGTTTTTTATTCAGGAGATCCATTGATGATGAGAAATCATTCTGCTTATTTAAGGAATAGGCTAGCCGATGGAGGAGAACATCCACTAATTGGTCGTCCCTTTAATGTGGATATCCTTGATACTTATAGACAAGATTTTGCAAAAGATAGACGAAATCATGCGTATTATAAATATTCAGCATCAAGTATCGATTTTGTAGCTGACACATCGTATAAAACAATGAGTGTAACATTAAACATGAAGTTTAATCAGCAACTGGTTCCGTTTAATGACAATAGTGATAGCCTTGTTGTTAGACCGTATTTGTATACAAAAATAAATAAAGTGTATTTTCATTTGAGTGATACAATACATGTCAATGGCAATTTTTCAGATTATTGCCAATGTCAGGATTTTGAAAATCTTGATTACAGACAGTATTTTTTTACCAAAGAACATCTTATGTTTACGGATCGTAATTTACCCCGAAATAAACAAAAAAAGGGATTGGGAAAAGACCAAATCGATACCAATCGAATTATCCATGTTAATTATAATGGTGACGTACCTTGGATCAAGCCAGATATTTTAGAATTAAATAATTATTTGGAGCAATATGAGTTCTTCAAAGATGATTATGCATCAAGATCATTGAAGGGCTTGTCTCAATTGGGTCTTTTTAGTTCGATTAAACCTATTTTTAAGGAAGTAGACAACAGCGGTCTAAATCATTATTTAATGGATGTTCATTATTTTTTGACGCCATCAAAAAAACAATCCATTGCTTTCGATAATCGATTTACTACATCTCTTGGTTTGCTAGGAGCAAATGCTTCTATTAATTATATCAATAAGAATATCTTCAGAGGTGCAGAAAAATTAACTATTTCATTGGGTGGTGGATTTGAAACTCAGACTTTGGTATTTAATGACAATGATGAGAACACCAAATTTCCATTCAACACCATAGAATTTGGACCTAGCGTTAAACTTGATTTAATTGGGTTGACTCCTTTTCCTCCAGCAGCATTATCCAAAAGGCATCGGGCGAGAACTCAGATTTCATCTGGTTATAATTTTGAAAAAAGAGATATTTTCGAAAGACAGGTTTTTCAGCTTAATTACATGTGGAAGTTTTTTGTGGATAAAACTCAAATTTTCCAGCTTGGTTTACCAGGAGCATCTGTTATTAAACTCGTAAATATCAATAAGAGTGATGACTTTCAAAATCAATTGAATAATTTAAATGATGTTTTTCTGAACAATGCATATAGCAATCAATTTATATGGCAGGACTTAAAGATTGCCTTTGAATACAACAATGCCAAAAAGAAGTTTAAGCCTGGGAAAAAACCTTTTCTTGGCGCGGCCATTTCTTACAACGCAACTTTTGATGCTGCAGGAAATATTCTTTACGGTTTGCGAAAGACTCAGGATACATTAAATGGTCAATATCAATTTTTAGATTTAACTTATGCACAGTTTGTAAGGTTGGATAATCGATTGGTTTTAGCCGGAAAACTCAATTCTAGCTCGTCACTTCATTTTAAAGCAGAGGCAGGTGCTGGGGTGCCGTATGGAAACATGAATACTTCATTGCCATATGATTATAGTTTTTATGCGGGCGGATCAAATGACAATAGAGGATGGAGGGCCAGGTCTTTGGGGCCAGGAGCCTACAAGTATCATCTCGATACCAATCGGACATTAACTCAAATAGGAGATGTTCGAATTGGCGCATCTTTGGAGTATCGTTTTTCATTAGGTCCCATTCTTAAGGGTGCATTTTTTACAGATATAGGTAACATTTGGACCTACAATGAAGATTCTAGAGATGCTCAGTTCAAAATTCAAAATGTATTAAAAGAAATGGCGATTGCCTCAGGTATTGGATTGAGAATTGACTTGGATTATTTTATTGTTCGTTTAGATTTAGGTTTTCCAATATATAATCCTGCGTATAGCCAAGGTGCAAGGTGGACTTTTCAAGATCTTGGCAATAGAGAGACTTATATTCAAGAAGGAATTGATAGATTCATATTGCCAGGTGATTCTCCTGAATCCGCTAGAGCCAGAGCTATCTATTATCTCCCTAAACCATTTTGGCCTACTTTACACTTCGGTATTGGCTATCCATTTTAATCAGTTATGAGAAATATTCTTTTTGTCTTTTTGGTGTTTGTTCTCAATGCCTGTATGAAGGGCGAATCTGTTGATCTTGTTATTTTCAATGCCAAGATTCACAGTTTAGATGAGAAAAATCAAACCTATGAAGCGATGGCTATTCGGGACGGTAAGATCATTGAAATGGGGCCTGATCGTCAAATTTTAAATAAGTATAGATTTGAGAATTCAATCGATGCTGAAGGAAAAGAAGTTTATCCCGGTTTTATTGATGCGCATGGTCATTTGTTCTCCTATGCAGAGCTCAAGTTAGGTGCAAATGTGCTGGGTTGTGAGTCCGAAGAAGACATGCTAATTCGGGTTCGTGAATACCAAGACAAGGCCAAACGAGAAGTGGTAATTGGATTAGGTTGGGATCAGTCTTTATGGGGTTTAACAGATCTGCCAGACAATACCCGATTGAATGAAGAATTCCCAGAAACACCTGTATGTCTTTTTCGCATTGATGGCCATTCTGCATTGGTCAATGACGCCTTTATTGAAAAAATAGGCTCTGTTGAGATCGAAATAAGGGGAGGAGAAGTATTGATGACAAATGGAAGGCCAAATGGTATGTTTATAGATGCTGCCATATCTTTACTAGAACCTCATATTCCTGATTATTCAATTGAAGAAATAAAAAAGGAGCTCCTGGAAATTCAAAAAGAACTTTTTGGTTTTGGAATCACTGGTGTTCATGAAGCGGGAGTCGATTTTAAAGAACTTGGTATTCTAAGGGGAATGGTAGAAGATGAAAGTCTTCGTCTAAATATATATGCCATGCTTAATCCAACTCAAGAAAACAAAAAATTCGCTTTAGAAAATGGAGTCTTTCAAACAAGAAACTTAAGAGTAAGGAGCTTTAAAGCATATGTAGATGGAGCACTAGGGTCGAATGGGGCTCTTCTTAAAGAAGATTATTCAGACAAGCCTAATTATAGAGGGTTGTCTTTAATGAGTTCGAAAGAGTTGAATGACCTTTCTGAATTTTGTCTAGATGTGGGGTATCAATTGAATTCTCACGGAATTGGAGACTCTGCCATTTCAATGATTCTTGATATGTGCGCCAATGTCTACAAAACCAAACCAGATCATCGATTTAGGATTGAGCACGCTCAAGTCGTAGATTTAAATGACCTGCATAAGTTTGCGGATTACGGTGTTTTCCCATCGGTTCAGCCTACTCACGCAACAACAGATCGAAGATGGATTGAGTCAAAAATAGGAGCATCTAGAATGAAGGGAGCTTACGCCTACAAGTCGCTTAAGAATCAACTTGGCATGATTGCTCTTGGTACTGATTTCCCCGTGGAATATACCAATCCGTTTTATACCATTCACTCAGCTGTTCATCGCATGAATTCTCAAAATGAACCAGCTAATGGGTTTTTAATAGAGGAGGCTTTGTCTTTTGAAGAAACATTGAAAGGAATGACTTTCTGGAATGCGTTTTCCGCATTTGAGGAAGGAGCTTTGGGAACTTTGGAGGTAGGTAAAAAAGCAACTTTCGTGATATTGGATAAGTCCTTAAATAGGAAGCCTTCTTTTATGAGTAACTTTTCATGGAAAACATATATTGATGGAAGATTAGTACATTCTTTAGAGTGATTTTTTTTTAATTTTGACGCCTTATGAAAATTGAACAAATTTATACCAAATGTCTTGC
>CAJQPH010000058.1 GCA_905480165.1 uncultured Flavobacteriales bacterium | reverse complement strand
CCCTCTGGAGATATTTCAAGATTAGGTCATATTGGACAATCATATCAAATTACTCAGTGGTATCCGAAACCCGCTGTCTATGATAAAAATGGTTGGAATCCAATATCGTACTTAAATCAAGGTGAGTTTTATTCAGAGTATGGATCATTTGATGTGTCAATTACTTTACCTGCGAACTATGTTGTAGGTGCAACGGGAGATTTAAAAACACAAAGTGAAATAGAGTTCATGAATCAATTGGCTGAAAAAACCAAAAAGAGTATAGGTACAATCGTGAATGATAATGAGAAGTACAATAAAACACCGTTTCCTACATCTGATTTAAAAATGAAGACGATTCGATTTACTCAAGATAGGGTTCATGACTTTGCATGGTTTGCCGATAAACGTTATGTGGCATTGAAAGGCGAGATTGAATTGCCGAATACAAGGAGTCTTGTAAATACTTGGGCACTTTTTGTTCCTCAAAACGCAAAATATTGGCAGCATGCCATAGAGTATTTAAATGACGGCACGTATTACTATTCTCTTTGGAATGGGAACTATCCATACAGTCACGTAACTGCAGTTGATGGAACCATTAGTGCAGGAGGAGGCATGGAATACCCCAATATAACCGTAATTGGAAACGCTTCCTCTAAAGAAGAATTAGAAATTGTTATTGTTCATGAGGTTGGCCATAATTGGTTTTACGGAATCATGGGCTCCAATGAAAGGGTACACGGATGGATGGATGAAGGGCTTAACACCTTAAATGAAGTGCGTTACATTCAAACGAAATACCCAGGGAATAAGAGACTTTCTGACATGGCGCTTAATGGTCGTTTCCATTTAAATGATTTGGATTACCATGACATGGGGGATATCATATATAGAACCGTTTCTTCTTTAGGTTTAGATCAGCCTATTGAGACGCATTCTGAGGATTTTTCTTCTGCCAACTATGGCATCATTATGTATCAGAAAACAGGTTTGGTTTTTTACTATTTAAAAGATTACCTCGGAGATGAGGAGTTCGATCGAATTATGCATATGTACTTTAACAAATGGAAGTTTAGGCATCCACAACCTGAAGATTTAAAGGAATTGTTTACCAGTGAAACAGGTAAAAGTCTTGATTGGTTTTTTAATGATTTGATCCAAACAACCAATCATATTGACTATAAGATTCAAAAAGTTAAATCACACATTGATTCAGAAAGTAAAGAAAAAGGGATTTATGTAAAAGTTAAAAATGTAGGTCAGGTAGACGGACCTGTTCAGGTTAATCTTATTTCTCATGAAAATGAGGTGATTGGTGATATGTGGCTTGAGCCGGGAAATCGGGAAATCATTTGGGATAATATTAATATAGATAATGTTTCACTCGTTAGAATTGATGCGGGTAAAGATATTCCAGAGTTGAATAGACAAAATAATACATGGAATACCAAAAACTTGTTTCACAAATGGGAGCCAATTAAGTTCGAGTTTTTATCTGGAGATAATGAAAGCGATTATTCTAATGTTTTTTGGGCCCCAAGTATTGCGGGTAATGCCTATGATAAGCTGATGCTTGGAGTGGCATTTCATAATTATAGTGCTCCTATAAGTGGGCTTCAATATTTAGTAGCACCCCATTACAGCTTTGGAGGAAAACGGATCTCGGGTATTTCGGAATTATCTTATACGGTGCTTCCAACATCAAGCGCAAAAAAGATAACGCTTGGTACTTCGATAAAGTCGTTTTCAAATTCAAGGTATGAAGATTCTTATTATTTGGGAATTTCCCCTTATGTCAGAATGGATTTTGTCAACAGAAATAGAACATCCAGTATCAATCAGCAATTGGTGGTTAAAGGAATATGGCGTAATGATGTTTTTGATGACTTTAGCAAGACCAATTTGGGTATTAAGGCCCGTCACTTTATTAATGGAGGTGGTCCTGATTTTAAATGGTCTTTGGAGGGTGCATTAACGTATTATCAGGATTTAGAAGGACTTGAACGTGTTTTTAGAGGAGAATTAGAATTGGATTTATCTTTAAGATATATACGGAGAATGGATAAACAAGTGTTTGTAAGGTTCTATGCTGGAAAGAATTTTATTTTTGAATCACCGTATTATTATAATGATCAATTACAATTATCTATGAGTGGGACAAGAGGTATTCAAGACTTGTTTTTGGAAGAATATTATTTTGAAAGAAATGCCTCAGGTGGCGCGTTTTGGGCACAACAAAGAAATAATAATCAAGGTGGATTTTCAAGTACTTCGAATGTAGGGACAACTCAATATTGGCTAAGCTCTTGCAATGTTAAAGCTGAGCTTCCATACCTTCCAAATTTTATAAAGCTATTTTCAAATCACGGATTATTTTATGATGACTATTTGTGGGATGATTTCAAATTAGAATTTATGTACAATGCAGGGCTTTCTATTGAATTTGGAGATGTATTTGGGTTGTATTTCCCATTAATTAGAAGTAAAAACATGGGTAACCTATACGAATCATATCGAAGAGAAATCAAGTTTTCTTTGAATTTTAATCCCTTTAATAAAGGACTGAATTTATCGCGTTTCTTATAAAGAAATATTTAATAATCTAATTGTATGTCAGAAATTGAAGAAATAAAAAAAGAGTCATGGTTTAAAAAATTATTTTGGCCGATTTTTTTATCCATAGGTCTTAGTAGTTTGATTTTTACAATCATCTTCATTTTAGGATTGATTGGCTTTTTGTCCTTGTTTTCAGATGAACCTTTAGAGCTTGAGCCAAATACCATTTTACATCTAAAATTGGATGGCCCTATAAGAGAAGTTTCTAATACTGAATTGGATCCCATGACTTTTAGTTTTAATGCTCAAATAGGTTTATCTGATATCCTTTATGGTCTTGATCAGGCATCGAAAGACAAGAATGTTAAAGGCCTGTTTATTGACATCGGAGATATTGATTGTGGCATGGCTACAGCCGAAGAGCTAAGGCAAGGCATAGCTAAATTCAAGAAAAGTGGAAAGTTTGTTTTGGCTTATAATTCAGGAGAATATGTGAGTCAAAAAGCATATTATATTTCTTCAGTAGCCAATGAAACCTATGCTTTTCCGAATTCAGTCTTTGAATGGAAAGGGCTAGGGGGAGAGGTTGTGTTCCTGAAAGGTCTTTTGGATAAACTGGATGTTGAATTAGAGGTCATTCGTGGCACCGACAATGATTTCAAAAGTGCGGTTGAGCCTTATTTTAGAAAAAGTATGAGTGATTCGAGTAGGGTTCAGGTTGAAAGATATTTAAACTCAATATGGTCGGTTTATTTGTCAGAAGTATCGACGTCAAGAAAAGTAAGAAAAGATAGCTTAGCGGAGTATGCTGAATCTCTACTTGTTCGGAATGCAAAAGATGCCATGTCTTTAAAATTAATTGATGGAATAAAGTATAGAGACGAAATCGAGGATATATTAATGAAGAAAACGAGAGTTAAAGAGGTCAAAGATTTGGTCTTTTTTGACTTTAATAAGTATTGTAAAAAGATTTTCATCGAAAATCAAGAACTTGCTAATGTTGCAGAACCTGATATTGCAGTCATTATCGCAGAAGGTGATATTTCAGTTGATGGATCGGGGATGTCTAGTACTGAGATTTGTAAATATTTTTCAGAGGTGAGAAACAACAATGATATTAAAGCCGTTGTTTTTCGGGTGAATAGTCCGGGAGGAAGTGCTTTGGCAAGTGAGGAAATATGGAGAGAGGTTGCGTTAACGAATATGTCTAAACCCGTAGTTGTTTCTATGGGGGATTTGGCCGCATCTGGAGGCTATTATGTATCTACAGCTGCATCTCGAATTTTTGCCAACTCATCAACCATTTCAGGATCAATAGGTGTTTTTGGTGTAATTCCATATACAGGTAAAATGTTCGAAAATAAATTGGGAATCGAATTTGATTATGCAAGTACAAATTCACATTCTGTTTTCTCATTGAATAAGAAATTATCTGATGAAGAATTACAAATAACTCAGGAAGAAGTGGACAATATTTATCAGTTGTTTTTAAAACGAGTAGCTGATGGTAGAGGAATGAAAGTGGAAGAAGTTCATAAAATAGCAAGAGGACGCGTATGGACAGGAGAAGACGCATTAGAAAATGGATTAGTTGATGAGATAGGAGGATTGAATGAAGCCATAACCTACACCAAGAAAAAGATTGGTTCTAAGAGGGGGGAGTTGATATACTACCCAAAGGTAAAAGAGAATAAACTAGAAAGTTTTATTGAGATGATAGAAGAAGAAGAAGGTGCCAGCTTAAAAAGCAATTCAATTCTGAATCACCCATATCTAAAGGAAATTGGAATAACCGTTCAAAAGATAGAAGCCCTCAAAGGCATTCAAATGCGCCTGCCTTATGATGTTAAAATCAACTGATTTTAATAAAGCTTAGGGTATCTTAAAGGGTCCGTTTCGTGCATGATTTCATAAATCCCTTCAATGATATCATCCACATTAGGTTTTGAGAAATAATCTCCATCCGTTCCGTATGCAGGTCGATGGTCTTTTGCACTTAATGTTTGAGGAGCAGAGTCTAAATGAAAAAAGGCATTTTGCTCAACCAAAACCTTATCTAACATGTAACCAGTGGCTCCACTACTTACATCTTCATCCACAATTATAAGTCTATTTGTTTTCTCTATCGATTTACTTATTGCATGATTGATGTCAAAGGGGATGAGTGTTTGCACATCGATTAATTCAATAGAGATGCCCATTTGACTTAGCGTCTTTTCTGCAATCTCACACAGGTTAAAGGTTGACCCGTATGACACCAGAGTAATATCTTTTCCTTCTTTTACAAGTTCAGGAACTCCTAAAGGCTCATTAAAATCCCCTAAGTTATTTGGAAATGGTTCTTTTGTTCGGTAACCATTCAAAGGTTCGACAACCAAAGCCGGTTCATCAGAGATTAGTAAAGTATTGTAAAAGCCTGCAGCTTTAGTCATATTTCTTGGTACACAGATGTTTATTCCGCGAAGTGCATTAACAATAACACCCATAGGAGAACCACTGTGCCAAATACCCTCTAAGCGATGACCTCTAGTACTAATAATTAAAGGTGCTTTTTGTCCACCCTTGGTACGATACTGAACTGTTGCAAGATCATCAGAAAGTACCTGTATTGCGTAGAGAAGGTAGTCCAGGTATTGAATCTCAGCAATGGGTCTTAGTCCTCTCATAGCCATACCAATACCTTGGCCTACGATGGTACATTCTCGAATCCCTGTATCAAATACCCTCTCTTCTCCAAATTGCTCTTGCAATCCCTCTAGAGACTGATTGACTCCGCCAATTTTACCTGCATCTTCACCAAAAATGAGTAATTCAGGAACCTTTTCAAGTTGTTTTTTAAAGTTTTCTCTTAGTATGATTCGGCCATCTTCCATTTTGGCGTCAGCATTGTAAGTGGCAGGCACGTGCTCTGCTTTTAAAACACTTTCTTGTGATTCTGAATATAAATGTGAGCTGTAACGATTATTTGCGTTATTCAATATTGATTTTACCCAGTTAGCAAGTTCTTGCTTCTCATTATTATTTTCAGTACTTACCATTCGAAGGACTTTTCTTACGGTAGAAATAATGTCCTTTCTTATTGGCTCGTAGGCTTTTTCAAGCCCTTCAATTTCTTTTTCAATAAATATTTTTTGAGGACTGATTTGAGAAAGGCTTTTTAATAGAGCACAAGCTTCGACTAAATCAATGTGAATATCTTTTGTGTACAGTTTCCAAGATTTATTTTTCGCATCTCTTACCTTTTGCTTGGCATCTGTTTGAATTTTTTCTAATTCATTGAGGCTTGCAATAGTATTTCCATTCGCATCAAATGCGAGGATCCATGCCTTAAACTTTTCAATACAATCAAAGTCTTTTTCCCATTGAAGTCTTTCAGTGCTCTTATACCTTTCGTGAGATCCGGATGTTGAATGTCCTTGAGGCTGGTTTACTTCTTTTACATGGATTAAAACTGGTACATGTTCTTCTCTAGCAAGCTTAACGGCTTTTTCATACGTTTCGCAAAGGTGAGGGTAATCCCATCCCCTTGTTACAAATATTTCATATCCATCTTTAGTTTCGCTTCGTTGCATGCCTGCAAGAGCATCTGATATAGATCCTTTAGTTGTTTGATATTTTCTTGGTACTGAAATTCCGTAGCCATCATCCCAAACGGACATTACCAAAGGAATTTGCATTACGCCGGCAGCGTTAATCGATTCCCAAAATGGTCCCTCCGAGGTTGAAGCGTCACCTATAGTTCCAAATGCCACTTCATTTCCATTATCTGAGAATTTTTTCGATTTTTGAAGACCACTTAAATTGCTGTTGCTTCTGTAAACTTTAGAGGCTTGAGCTAAACCAACAAGTCGAGGCATTTGACCTGCCGTTGGAGATATATCCGAGCTACTGTTTTTTTGAGTCATTAGGTTTTTCCAGTTTCCTGAGTCATCTAAATTTCTCGTAGCATAGTGTCCTCCCATTTGACGCCCTGCAGATTGAGGTTCTATTTCTACATCAGTGTGGCCATACAATCCAGAAAAATATTGTTCAATAGTGAGTTCCTCAATGGCGAGCATTATCGTTTGATCTCTATAGTAACCAGAACGAAAATCACCATTTTTAAATTGTTTTGAAAGTGCAATTTGAGCCAATTCTTTTCCATCTCCGAAAATTCCAAACTTGGCTTTACCTGTAAGAACCTCTTTTCTTCCAAGAAGAGAAGCTTCTCTTGATTCGCAGGCCAATTTATAGTCTTTGAGAACTTGGTTCTTAAAAGAGGTAAAATCAATGGATTCTTTGGTTTTCGTTATCTTATCTGACATATATATATGATGGGTCACAAATATAATTAAAAATGGATGTTTTAGGCCCTATTTTGATTGCCCATATTTTGTCTTATCTTTGAGATGATAGATTGTGTTAACTCTTATTATTCTCTCAAATGCTTTGCATTGAACTATGTGTTTCTACTATGGAGGCTATTACGCTTGCCAAAGACCTCAAAATAGACAGGGTAGAGGTATGCCAAAATTTAGAATCAGGAGGGGTTACACCATCGGCCACACTCGTTCAGTTGGCTATTGACTCTGGTTTGAAAACACATGTTTTAATCCGGCCTCGAATTGGAGGATTTATCTATTCTCAAGAAGAATTGGAGTTGATTGAAAAAGAGATTTCATATTTTGCATCAATTGGAGTAGATGGAATAGTAATTGGTGCCCTTTTACCTGATCACAGAATTAATTATAAGTTCATTGAGTCAGTACGTAAGGACTATCCTAATTTAGACATAACCTTTCACAAAGCTTTTGATGATACCCCAGATTGGAAAGCATCGGTAAATGTTTTAGCCGAATTGGGAGTGAATAGAATTCTAAGCTCAGGATGTGCCTCAAATGTCATTAAAGGGATGACGACTCTGAAGTCTATGATTGAATATGCACCTGGTAAAATTGAGATCTTACCTGGGGGAGGACTCAATGAAAACAACATGGATTTCTTTTTAAAGAATGTTAGGCCTGATTGGATTCATTTTTCCGGATGTAAAAAGATATACGATAGGAGTAGTTCAATTTTCGAGACTGAACGACTTACGTTTGACAAAGAAAGAATACAAAAAATGGTGAAAATGTCTAAAGATTACTCTTTTTCGATTGGGGCAATTTCATCAGACATATAATCTCCAGCTTTTAACTTTCCTACTATTTTCGAAAAACATTCAAGAGTGTAACGAACATCTTCTAAACTGTGAGAAGCAGTAGGTATCAATCTCAAAATAATCATGCCTTTTGGAACAACGGGGTATACAACCATTGAACAAAAGACGTTAAAGTTTTCTCTTAAATCAAAAATCAAGTTGGTAGCTTCGGGAATAGAACCGTTGAGATAAACTGGTGTTACACATGAGTCAGAAGGACCTATTTCAAAACCGTTCTCAATTAAT
>CAJQPH010000057.1 GCA_905480165.1 uncultured Flavobacteriales bacterium | reverse complement strand
TATCCTTCATTTCATTTCGGATGGACATTAATGGAGGCTTAACCAAAAAAAGCTCAGACCACTTCTTGATCTTCCTTTTTACATTTCCGTTCACTTACTAAAGCAAGCTTTCAACGCTCCGGGAAATGAAAAAGCCAGTCTTTTCAGACTGGCTTTTCAATGGTAGACAGAATTATCGGATCTAAAACTAGGGTTTGTTGAGGTATTCGAATATTTAAAAATGGAATAGAATATAAATTACTTTACAAATTGACTCTAAATCTTATTCTAGAAGACACTCCAGGAGACAATTGAGAGAAGTATTGATCCTCTGCGTTGAAGGATTTAAAAATACTTTCTCTTCGATCATTCAGACAGTTACTTACTCTTATACCAATGGAATATATTTCATCCTTTCCAAAAGACTTGTTAATGTTGAAGTTCAAGCTGTGAAAAGGGACCGTATAAATATCTGGTCGGTCTACAATTCCAGCAAATTGAAGTGTTTCACCCTGTACATTATAGAACAAGCCTGCCTGAAGATTGCTAAAGAATCCTTTTTTGGCACCATTGTATGAAAAACCACCATTAACAATATAGGGAGCTTGACCAGCCATCTTACGGAAGGATTCAATCACTTGACCAGTTCTTGCATTTGCCACACGGCTATCGTATTCTGTTTTACTCAATTCAATGCGAGAATCCACAACGGTTACATTCAATACAAAATCAAAGGCCTCTGTTTTTTTGCTGATCCAGCTGAGGTTTTCACGAATCTCGAACTCTCCTCCAAGAACCTGACCATCACCTACATTTCTAGGTTGGAATGCCCCCGGTTGTGTTGCATATTGTATGATTTCAATAGGGTTGATAAATTTTTTATAAAAGGCACTGATAGAAACGGTTCGCCCTTTAGAAGGGAAAATCTCCCATCTAAAATCAAAGTTATGTATATTGGTACTGGTCAGTTCTCCGTCCCAATAAACAACTCCTGTTGCATTGTCTGCATCTCTGAACAAACCACCTACGAATGTTCTACCCGTTATAGGGTCAAAAATCTCCGCGTATGAAAGTTCTTTAAATGAAGGCCTTGCAATTGTGCTTCCATATGAGAGTCTTATATTTTGATTTTCAGTTACTGAATAGACAAGATTCACGGAAGGAAACAAACCTAGGTTTTCCAGGACCTTGTCATTATTCAATACGTTTGTTCCTAGTTGATCCTGCCCAGTATATCTATGTGTGTAGTATTCTGTACGAAGTCCGATGATCGACTTGAATTTCTTTCCAATTGTCGCTTGATTGGAAACATATGCAGAGATGTTGCTGATATTTGAGTTGAAAGAATTGGGGTTACTCGGCAGAAAAGGAGTTTCAATGGTTGTTCCCTCTGATGGATTTCCAAGATACGGCCATAAGTTTTCGTCTTGAAACAATTCGTCAGGGTCTCCAGTTAAAGGAATATCTCCCCTTACATTCACCTGAAAGTTCTTAATAGAGAAATCACGTTGTTTGTAAGAATAACCACTTCCCACCTTAAGCTCGGCCTTTGAGCCAAAAGCTTCGTATGATTTCTTTGCAGCCACTAAAGCCACTCCATTGATTTCGTATAAGTCACGCCAGATTCGCTCTGGGAAACCTGTTTCCGTGCTAATTCTCACTCCACCGTCAATGTTCTCGTAACGCGTAAAACGAATATCAGGGTCTTTGATTCTCGAAAAGGTTGGGGAAAGCTTCCATTCCAAATCCCATTTTGCTTCTTCAAATTTGTATTTGGCAGCCATGTGAAGATTGGAGATAGACTTTTGGCTGTAAGAAAGATTGTGCTGATATCCTGTAAAATAAGACCCCTCATCATCGTTGATAAAGTCAAATATACCGGCACTTGATTCTCCGTTTTGAAGATGCATGGCAGTAATGCTGTATTTTGCCTTCAGTGTCTTTAGGGCAAATCCAGCGAGGGTGCTTAGCATAACCGAATTCACTCCATAATTACCTCGTTGATACTCCATCGTGTCCATTGCCGTTTGATCTGGGTCTCCTGGCAATCCATATCTACCAAAAATAGCATCTCGATAAAACTCTGTGTTGTTGCGGTAATTGAGCAAGAAATTATATGCGATTGTTCGTTTTTCTTTTTTGACTTGGTTTCCAAAATTCATTGAAATACCGCCATCTAAAAAGCTTTGAGACTCCTTAGCTGCAAGGGTTTTATTGAATGAATTTAGAATATCAGCATATCGATCAGCTTGAGGCCCTGAAGGGTTTCCTATAATTTGTGGGAATGTGGGAATGTTTGTTTCTGCAGGAATGGCTCTGGTTCCATCATCAAAACCCAAGAAGTCTAATCTACCTCCTTGATAATCTAAATAGTCATTTCTTAGATGGAAATTGGGGTTATAACCTGCCCTTAATGAAATGCTTTGTGTTTTTTTATTGGGAAAGCTGACCAATTCGATATTGACCAAACCACCCGTAAAATCAGCAGGTAGCTCTGCGCTAAATGTTTTATTGACAATCATATTGTCAATGAGCGAGGTGGGAAAAATATCCATCTGAAGGGTATTCCTGTCTGGATCTAATCCAGGGATGTCTAGTCCGTTCAGGATGGTTTTATTATATCGGTCTCCAATCCCTCTGATGAAAACATATTTCCCCCCTGCAATAGAGATGCCTGGTACACGTCTCATAGCCGATGCAGCATCAGAATCACCTGTCTTTCTGAAATTTGAAGCGGATATACCGTCAATCATATTGGCCGATTTCAATTTCATTCTGAGTATGGCATTTTCTGTATTTTTTTTGTATTCGGCTTGAACGGTTACCTCACCGAACTCTGTTACTTGTGCCTCTAGTGGCGTATTTTCAACAAGGGTCACTTTTTCTGCTGTGACCTCTACACCATTTATTACTGTTTTATTATAAGGATACATGGAGAAAATTAGATTATACATGCCAACGGGTAGGTTAAATTCAAACTTTCCATCAAGATCTGAAAACGCTCCTTTATTCAAGCCTTCAACTTGTATTTTTACCATAGGCAAAAATTCTCCTGAAGAACCATCAATAATAGAACCTCTTATAATCCCACTTTGTGCGAAAAGAGCATTAGAACTCAACATGATAAATATGAACAACAAATAAAGGTTTCTCATCTTATTTTATTTTAACAAAAAAGAGCACTCGTAGCAATATTCTACGAGTGCCGCAAAAGCAATTGATTATTTAATTTTTATAATCCTGATAGGTTACCTGATAAACCAGCCCAAGTCCACCCTATCAATACTGAAGCATCAGCACCAACCGTATTTCCTCCTTCAGCAACTTCAGATGTAAAAGTATCCGAACCGTCCTTAAAGAAATCAGTTAAGACTCCTCCAGTAGGAAGTGTAACTTGAAAATCAGAGGCATTTAAAAATCCATCAGCCGTTGGCACTTGATCAAAATCTTGACCATCCGCAAGACCAAAGAAGTATTGATTCGTGAATACCAAGCTAGAGTTGTCGTCTAAATCGACCAATCCTTGGGCACGCCCAGCGTATGTAGTTCCATTGGTAATAGTATGTATTCCTGATGCTGATCCTTCTGGTCCGTCTAATTCAAAACACTCATCGCCAGGATTCAAAACGATAAAATTATCAAGAGTACCTGACCATCCTTGATCTGTATCAATCGCATCGTCACCAGCATTCCAGACAAGGGCATTTGAAACATTAACAGTTCCTCCAAAAAATTCAATCCCATCATCTTGATTGCCAACAACTTCAACATTTGAAATAGTAGTTCCATTTCCTACACCGCCAAGAGTAAGACCATTAATCTCATTTCCTTCACCAATATTTGCTCCACCGTGACGGATAGAAATATAAGTTATCGACCCTGAATTATCACTTGCATCAGAACCTCCGTACAAACCATTTGCATCCGATGGAGGAATCCCTTCTATCTGAACCACATCTGATGCGGCAGAAATTGGTGCGTTACCCAATATGATCAATCCACCCCAGAGACCATCAAGATTTGGATCAAGATTCGGACTTACTTTTTGGCCAGTCATGATTTCGTCAGCGACTGATGTGAAAATAATTGGAGCTTCAGCCGTTCCATTAGCGAATAATTTACCTCCTCGAGCAATCAAAAGTGCAGTAGCATTTGGACCTGAACCGGCTTGCCCTTTGATAATAGTTCCAGCTTCAATGGTTAATTCTACCCCAGATTCAACAGTAACACGACTCGCTAAGACATACACCTTATCAGCGGTCCATGTAGTATTTGTTGTAATATTATTCGAAACTATAACAGAAGTTTCGTCCGTGTTATACTTACAGGAATTATCATCTTTTTCAGCCTCAATATTGAAATTTATAGCTGTTGGATCTGTACATCCTTTTTTCTTACAACCCGTTGCCACTATTACAGAAATAGCGATTAATAACATTTTCATTTTTTTCATTTTTTCTTGAATTAATATTGTTGGTACAAAGATCGAACAGATCCCTATTATTTAGGTTAATCGATTATTATGTTAAGATTATAATTAAATGAATTCCTTAATATTCAGTTAACATAGGCCTTAAAGACTCAGCTTATTTATAGGTAAAAGTTTTATAGATCATTAAAGGTATATCCAACACCCTTAATTGTCCGGACACAATTATCACCGATTTTTTCACGTAACTTTCTAATGTGCACATCAACTGTTCTTTCACCAACAATGGTATCGTCTCCCCAAATCAACGACATAATTTGGTCGCGATTAAATACTTTTCCTGGTTTACTCATAAGTAGCTCTAAAAGTTCAAATTCCTTTTTTGGCAAGTAAATATCCATCCCATCTTTTGAAGCCTTATACCTTTCTCGATCAATATTAATTCCATTTTTACTGACTTTAATGGCACTTGATTTTCCGTGTTCTATTCTTCGAAATAATGACTCGATTTTTTTTAATAGTAGTCGTGGTTTTATTGGCTTGGTAATGTAGTCATCTGCTCCTGCATCTAAACCGGCTATTTTTGAATAATCTTCAGAACGTGAGGATAGTATTGCAATAATAGGTTGCTCACTCAGTGGCATCAATCGAATTTCTCTGCACGATTCAATACCATCCTTCACAGGCATCATAACATCCAACAAAACCATTGAGGGTTCAATTTTTTTTACTAGTGAAAGGCCTTCTTCACCATTTAAAGCTGTGAAGACTTTGTAACCTTCTTGACGAATATTATAACTCAGAAACTCTAAAATATCTTTATCGTCATCCACAATAAGAATAGACTTTGAAATAATGGACTTCATTGGTTACAACATTTATGAACTCCAAATTAAATGGTATTAATCCTATTTTAGATTAAAGTAACATTAAGATAATGTTAAAACAAACTTAATCTGAATATTAACCTTAAAAAGGTTATAACTTTCTACATGACAACATCGAACTTAATTTTCTTGAAAATAAATCCCCCTAAAACGTAGACTTGTCATAGGATACATGGGATCAAAAAAAAGACTCACCGATAAAAAATACCGATGAGTCGTCTTTAGTAGCGGGGACAGGATTATCCTTCATTTCATTTCGGATGGACATTAATGGAGGCTTAACCAAAAAAAGCTCAGACCACTTCTTGATCTTCCTTTTTACATTTCCGTTCACTTACTAAAGCAAGCTTTCAACGCTCCGGGAAATGAAAAAGCCAGTCT
>CAJQPH010000056.1 GCA_905480165.1 uncultured Flavobacteriales bacterium | reverse complement strand
TCTATCCCAATCAACAACAAAAATACCTTGGATTTCATCCAAATATATCTTCTCTAACAATGAATTTAACCCTGGCCGTTCTTGCGGTTTTAAACTACCTGATAATCCTGAATCCTGAAAAATTTCGTATTCATAGTTTTCTTTCTTACAAAACTCTATCCCACGTTGTTTTTGGTCTCTGAGTGAAACTCCTTGTGAAGCTTGTTTTTCCGTACTAACTCTGTTATAGATACCTATTTTCATATATCACAAAGATATAACTTTCGTTTTAACATAGTTTCATCTGATATGGTATGATGAGGTTTTCTGAAAGGTCTTTGACGAATGAGATCACCTTCAAAATTCACCTTTTGGGACACACTATACAACGAAGTAGTTTCCAATGCCTCATTAATATTTAATGGCGGAAGGATGTCAGGCATTCTTTTCGCCATCATTGATTTTCCAGCTCCTGGTGGACCTATTAGAATTAAATTATGACCTCCTGCTGCTGAAATCTCAAAAGCTCTTTTGACCTGATACTGCCCTTGAACATCTTTAAAGTCAAGATTAGAATTGGGTTTAATTATTTTAGGTTGTATTGGTGGCGTTTCGGGTTTTTTATTTTGATTAAAAAAATGAATAACATCTTTTATATTTGTAGTAGGAACGATCTCAATATTTTCAACAAGACAGGCTTCATGGTAATTTTGTTGAGGGACAATAATGCCTTGAAACCCTTCCTTTTTAGCTTGCATTACTCTTGGTAATACACCTTTGCAATATTGTAAAGACCCATCTAAAGATAGCTCTCCTATCATAAGGTATTTATTCAAATTCTCATGATTTATCTGTTTGCTTACTGACAATATGCCAACGGCAATTGGAAGATCAAATACAGTTCCCTCCTTTTTAATATCGGCGGGTGCCATATTGATTGTTATTTCTCGACCAGGAAATTTTAGTCCATTGTTTTTAAAGGCAGATTTTATTCTTTGATGACTTTCTTTTACTGCGTTATCAGGAAGACCAACTAAATAAAAGTTCACTCCGCTTCCTAGGTTAACTTCAATGGTGATGGTGGTTGATTTGATCCCAAATAGGGTGCTTGAATAGGTTTTTACTAACATGTATATTTTATTGATATACTTTAAGTTAGTTACGATTAGTCAAAGAAAAAACTTGACTTTGGCAGGTATTATAGTTATCTTCTATATTAGGTCTAATGGTAGTTAGAGATGTTAAAATCTTGAATTGATATGGTATAGTTACCATCATAACCACTTTGTCCAACCTGCCCAGGACTGCCATTCCATCCTTGTTTTGCAGCTTGCTGTCCATTAAGCGGTGTTCCGGGTTCACCTGCATTTCCTGCAGCCCCTGCTAGACCATAATACCCTCCTTTAGCTTCAAAGACAATTTGGTTCTGCATTCCAGAGCAATTCGAATGAAGGAATATTTTTAGAGATCCACCATTCCCACCGTTACCGGCATCACCACCATCACCACCATTCCCAGCATCACCAGGTCTTTTGGTTTTGTCTCCTTTTATTTCACCGTCTTTTCCATTTCCGCCATTTCCACCATTCCCACCACTTCCACCTCTACCACCAGAAAGATTAAATTGAACACGGTTACCATTGGTCATTTTATATCTAAAAATGTCGTTGGAATTATTTTCTTGAATATGAAAGTAGGTATAAGTATTATCCTTCCAAACGTGACCTGTAAAATCTTCAACAGATGTTCCATTTGTGCCGTGGGTTCCGGATTCACCATTCTTTCCATCTCTAAAAAGAAGCGGAGTACCTCTGTTTTTTTGATTCTCACCGCTCGACCCATCAATTCCACGATATATTATACCTAAAGGACCCTGAAAATTCATTTTAATGGAATCAACTTTAACGAAATCTTCTCCTTTGTTAGAATATTTAAGTGTCATAAAGCACATATCGTCATTAAATGAATTCGACTTTTTAATGATGATATAAGACCCCGAAGTTCCTTTTTTACTCAAATCATATGATGAGAATGAAAGTTTAGCGTTTTTTCGCATCTCATATTGCTTTCCGTCATATGTTTGTAGCATAATTTCACCCTCGAATTCAGAACCATGATTCAGGTCTTGATTTGGGCTGTATGCGAACCAAATATCTTCAATTTGAGAAATCTTGATGTTTTTCATTCTTGAACAGCTGGATAAGGATATAAAAAGTGTCAACCAAAATAAATATTTCATAATATGAGTAGTTTCTTGTAAGTTAAAAAAATAGGATTAATTGAATACAATCCGTTTGACGGTTTTTGCAATAATACTTAAATCGTGGCTTAAGGTAGGCTGGCTAAGATATTTTTGATTGATCATAATCTTATGCGGCATAACCTCTTCGATATATGTTTTTTTCGGATCGTCGGATTGAGCTAAAACCTCATTTTCGTTGAAATATTCAAGTGATGCATAATCTGTAATTCCTGGCTTTACTTCTAATATCTTTCTTTGCTTTTCTGTATACAGGTCAACAAATTCTTTTACCTCTGGCCTGGGTCCAACAACACTCATGCTTCCAAAAAGGACATTTATGAACTGAGGAAACTCATCTAGCTTATATTTTCGAATAAAAACACCAATTTTTGTGATTCTAGAATCTTTCATTCCAACAGTAAGAGATCCTGATTGATCTGAATTTGTTCTCATAGAACGAAATTTAAAAAGCATAAACGGTATACCGTTTTTACCTATTCTTTCTTGTCTGTAGAAAACACCTCCAGGAGATGAAAGTACAAGAATGGCGATTATAATCCCGAATGGCAGAAAAAAAGCCAATACCAGAAGGGAAAAAATAATATCAAATGCTCGTTTCATTATTTATTTCCTTAAAACCATTTCAACGGATGAAATTACAGCTTCAATCACCAGGCTTACCTGATGGTCATTAAGATTGTAATATACTGGCAAGGTTATTTCCGTTTGATATTTCTTGTGGGCAACGGGGTATTCACTTATACGATACCTTAAATTTTTATAGGCAGTGAGTAGTGGTAAAGGTTGAAAATGAACATTGACAGAAACATTCTTGTCAAATATATACTGAATGATGGTGTCTCGTTGTTCTTCTGTAATGTCTTTTATGCGAAGTAAGTATAGATGATGACTCGATGTTTTATGTTTACTGATATGCGGCGGTAGAATAGCCCAATTCTTATCATTAAAGGCTTTATCGTATAAAGAAAAGATTGCTTCTCTTCTTTCTAAATTCTCAGCATATCTATCCAACTCAACTAAGCCAATGGCAGCTTGTATGTCAGTCATGTTGCATTTATAACCAGGAATGACAACATCGTACTTCCAGGCTCCTTTTTTTGTTTTTGCCAAAGCATCTTTTGATTGTCCATGGAGGGTTATGGTAACAAATTCTTTATACAATTCGTCATGATTGAATCCTTCAGGTAAATTAAAACAAACGGCGCCACCTTCGGCTGTTGTGAGGTTTTTTACGGCATGAAATGAAAAACATGTGATATCAGCCAAGCTTCCTGATCGTTTGCCTTGGTATTCGGCTCCAAAGCTATGAGCAGCATCCGAAGCAATCAATATTCGACCTAATTGTTTTTGTTTGTCATTGGAAGGATTAAAGCTTTGTTGATGTTTTTTAGCAATTGCAAAAATCTCATCGTAATCACATGGGTATCCTGATACATCAACAGGCATAATGACTTTTGTTTTGGATGTAATAGCGTTCTCAATTTTATCTAGAGCAATATTAAAGTCGTCTTCACTAATATCAACCATAACGGCTTTTGCTCCGGTGTGCAGCACAACATTTGCACTTGCGCAATAGGTGTATACAGGAATGATCACCTCATCACCGGGACCGATGCCCCACCATCTCAAGAAGACTTCCATTCCCATGGTCCAAGAATTCACAGCAACGGTTGTTTTGCAGCCGCAATATTCAGTGATTTTTTTTTCAAATAGCTTGGTTCTTGGTCCAGTAGTAATCCAACCACTTAATAATGCGGCATTTACTTCATCTAAAACTTTTTGGTCAATACGCGGGGGTGAAAAGGGTATCATGATTAAAGTAATTCATTTTTATGTTTCTCTAGAAATCTCATCAAAGAATCCATATGATTAATATCCGTTGGTAAATTTACAATTTGTCGAGAAACTTCTTGAGCAATGGGAAATTCAGTAACATTTAATTTCCATTGGCTCAAATCGTCTTGTACGGGGTGAAGTGGAGAAGTAAACCAATCTCCCATTGGGATTTTATTTTTTTCTGCAGCGAGTAAAAATGATTCTCTGTTTTTGACCAGTGCGGGAAACTTTAGAAAAGAATGATTACCGATTAGTTCACCAGACAAATGGCATTTGTTTTGGGATTGCATCCACTCATTTATTTTTATTCCATTTTTTTTTCTT
>CAJQPH010000055.1 GCA_905480165.1 uncultured Flavobacteriales bacterium | reverse complement strand
CCCATTTTTCATTTGATTCACCTTCGCCTCGTCAATATCAATGCATGTGACCTGGTTTCCCGTTTCAGCGAAACATGTACCTGTTACCAAACCAACGTATCCAGTTCCTACGACAGCTATTTTATTCATTCTGACTCTTTTTGTACAAACTCCAAAACTGAATTTGTTATATGAGCTAATTGTTCCTTTTCCAGTTCTGTATGCATGGGTAATGAAATCACCCTTTCAGTCAACCAGTCTGTAACTGGTAATTCGGTAGCCTCTGAACCAAATGATTCAAACATTTTTTGCCTGTGGGCAGGAATAGGATAATAAATCATTGATGGTACATCCCGTTCAGCTAAAAAATGATGTAATTTATCTCTATCTATTCCCTCAAGAGTCAATGTATATTGATGAAAAACATGTCGAGATTCATTAAATCGAACTGGAGTTTTAATACCATCTATTTTTTCAAAAGCCTTGTCATAATAAGACGCCGCTTCTCTTCTTCTATTTAAATAGGAATCCAATTCTCTTAGCTTAATTCGTAAAATACCGGCTTGTAAATTGTCCAATCTAGAATTACAACCCACCATATCATGATGGTAGCGCTTGCTCTGCCCGTGATTGGCGATCATCCTCATTTTAGATGCCAATTCATCATTATTTGTGCAAATAGCACCTCCATCTCCAAAACACCCTAAATTTTTGGAAGGGAAAAATGAAGTGCAACCAATATCACCAATAGTTCCTGTTTTTACAATTGACCTATTTGACAATTTATATTCGCTGCCTATTGCCTGAGCGTTATCTTCAATAACCTTGAGATCATGTTTTTTGGCAATAGACATAATTTCATTCATATTGGACGCCTGCCCATATAGATGAACAGGTACTATGGCTTTTGTTTTTTCCGTTATAGCATTCTCAATGGATGAAGGATCAACACAAAAAGTATCTCGATCAACTTCTACAAATACAGGCTTTAAACCCAATAATGCGATCACCTCAGTGGTAGCAATATAAGTAAATGAAGGTGTAATCACCTCATCTCCGGGCTCTAAATCCAATGACATGAGGGCAATCTGAAGAGCGTCAGTACCATTGGCACAAGGTATCACATGCTTGACACCTAAGTACTCCTCTAGTTCAGTTTGAAAAGCTTTAACCTCTGTACCGTTAATGAATTGAGCTGTTGTTATCACCTCATTCATTACTTTGTCTACAGACGGTTTGATTTTTTCTAGTTGAGTAACCAAATCAACCATTTGAATTTTTTTCATTCCTCTATTTAAGTTGGATGCAAATATAACAAATATCAAGCATAAAAAAGCAATAAAAGCAACGCCCTAATCGAAAATACAAAGGGAGATTTTAAGGATTATTAAAACGTTATCTCAAATTAAAAAATGCTCGTAAATTTGTTGTCTATGAAGACATCGATATTCCTTATTTTATTGATTCCATTTTTATCATTTTCACAGTGGAGTAAAAACGACTCTACAATATCAAGGACATGGATGGCCATCGAATATGGGGCGAATTGGACGCAAGCAGATTTGGCAGATCGATATGGTTTTATGAATCATCTTGGAGTGATGACAGGTTTCAAAACATCAAAAAATTGGTTTTTTGGACTTCAGAGCTCATTCTTATTTGGAAATAACGTTCGGATGACGGGCTTGTTTGACCATTTGATAGATTCCAATGGTAATATTACAGACGTCAATGGTAATATTGCAGCAGTTGTCGTTTATCCTAGAGGTTTCAACACCAATGTCTGTTTTGGCAAAATATTTCCTGTGCTTGGTTCAAATAAAAACTCTGGGGTTTTCGTTCATACAGGAGTGGGATATCTTTTACATAGGATGAAAATTGAAACCAACGAGCAGGTCATACCTCAAATTGAATTGGACTACAAAAAAGGATATGATCGTTTAACGACTGGAGTAAACGTTCATCAATTTATTGGGTATAATTTTATGAGCAATAGCGGAGGTTATCAATTTTATGGGGGGCTCTATGCGCAAGAAGGATTCACAAAAAATAGACGAACCATCAATTTCGACGAGCCAGATGTTCCTGTTTCAACGGAGCTTCGTCTTGATATACAAGTTGGATTTAAGCTGGGCTGGGTGATTCCCATCTACAAAAGACAGCCAAAAGATTTTTATTTTAATTAATGGGCTTTCTTTATCAAATAGGCATTCATTTATTTATCCTTGGAATGAGGACCGCATCCTTATTTAATCAAAAAATTAAAAATGGTATTCAGGGAAGAAAAAATTGGAGAAATTTATTAGATGATATTCCAAAAGACGCCAATGTCATCTGGTTTCATTGTGCTTCTCTTGGTGAATTTGATCAAGGTCTGCCCGTTATGAGTGCTCTTAAACAAAAGACGCCTAATGCCTTTATCCTTGTGACCTTTTTCTCTCCTTCGGGAATTGATCATTATCAGAAAAGAGAACATCCGGTGGATAAAGCCTTATACCTTCCTTTCGACACAAAGAGTAATGCCCGGTTATTTCTACAAAAGGCCAATCCAAGCCTTGCTGTTTTTGTGAAATACGAATTCTGGCCCAATTTCATCTCTGAATGCAAAAAAGCAAAAGTGAAAACAGTTTCAACCTCCACATTACTCCGAAGTAGTCAGATTTATTTCAAGTGGTACGGAGGATTTTTTACAAGAGTTTTAAGGAGCATTGACTTCTTTTTTGCACAAAACCAAGAAACAAAATCCCTTCTCGAATCTATTGGTGTAAAACAAATTGAAATTTCTGGAGACACCCGATTCGACAAGGTGCTCCAGCACAAGAACCGCTCAACATCAACTGATTCTATTCTTAGACAATTCACATCCGAGGGGCCGATACTAATCGCGGGAAGCTCCTGGGAAGCAGAAGAAAAAGTGGTTAAGAAATTTCTGGAATCGAATGCAAATACGAAGGTAATTATTGCTCCGCACAATATCAATTCGAGTAATATCGAGCGCATACAGAGCCTCTTGGATTGCCCGACAATTCGCTATACAAAGTATAAAGAGTATCAGGGCAATCGCGTTTTGATTTTAGATACCATTGGACACCTTACCTCTGCCTATCAATATGCAGATTATGCACTTGTAGGAGGAGGTTTTTCGGGCAGCCTTCATAATATTTTAGAGGCAGCAGCTTATGGGCTTCCTGTGTTTTTTGGACCTCATCATCTTAAGTTTCCTGAAGCGAAAAGCTTTATTGACGGAGGGATTGGGTTTGTCATTGAAAATGCCGAACAGCTATCTGAAAAGATAAAAGCTCTTGGCAATCAAAACGAGCTCAAACAAAAAATTGAGGCCTTTATGCAAAGTCAAGCCGGTGCCACAGACAAAATTGTGGGTCATTCATTTATTGCAAAGACACTAAAACAGAATTGAAAATGAGATTAAACAGTAATTTATTTAATACAAGCATCATTTTTTTGATGCTGGGACTTTCTCTTCACTCTGTTAGTCAAAACAGGTACCATATGGATGAAACCTTGATAAGGGATAATTCAGAATTATTACTTATTCTAAAATCAACCAACGAACCGCTTACTGGAGTTGTCTATGATGAATACGAGAATGGGCAGTTGATGAAAGAAACAGTTTTTCAATATGGATTGGAAAATGGCTTAAAAAAAGAATGGCACGAGAATGGGCAGCTAAAGATTGAAGGGAATTTCAAATATGGAATGGAAGATGGGTTGATCAAAACGTGGTACGAGCAGGGGCAGATGGAGATGGAGATTGAAATGAATTTCAAAGATGGTAAGCAAAGTGGTTTATTAAGAACGTGGTACGAGAATGGTCAGCTAAGGTCTGAAGGGAATGTCAATAATGGAAAAGAAGATGGATTATTCAGAACATGGTATGACAATGGGAATTTGGAAACTGAAGACAATTGGAAAGAGGGAATACCCAATGGACAATGCCGGGAGTGGCACGAGAATGGGAAGCTTAAATCTGAAGAGTATTACAAAAATGGAAAGGAAGATGGTTTACACAAAGGTTGGCACGAGAATGGGCAGTTATATTTTGAAGCGAATTTCAAAGATGGCAAGCCAGATGGTGTAATGTCTGAATGGCATGAGAATGGGAAGTTGAAGATGGACATGAATCTTAAAAATGGTAAACGAGATGGTTTATTAAGAGTTTGGCACCAAAATGGTCAATTAAAAGCTAAAGGACAATTCAAAGATGACAAAGCAGTTGGTAAACATTTGTTTTGGCACGCGAATGGGCAATTGAGAGAAGAGAGCATACTTGATAATGATAAACCGATAAGTATAACCTGCTGGGACGAGGACGGTAATGAAATTGATTGTGATTAAATCAATATAGCGTATCCCTTAATACGCCCTCTCGTTTCGATGTTCCTTCCAGTTGATAAAGGCCTTGTTTACGACCTTATTCCCTCCAGGCGTTGGATAATTTCCTGTGAAATACCAATCTCCCTTATTATTCGGACAGGCCAAATGCAAATTTTCGATGGATTGATAAACGATATCAACAGG
>CAJQPH010000054.1 GCA_905480165.1 uncultured Flavobacteriales bacterium | reverse complement strand
AAAGCGACTAGATGCAGTTGCTTTAAAGAAAAAAACAGAAGCTGAATTCACAGAAAGAGCAAACTCAAATAAAGAATGGAAGGCGAAGTATGGGTCAATTGTTGAACAACTGAACACGCTTTCTGATGCGTCCTTTGAACTGGAATTCAAATATGCCATGGGTGTTGAATATTTCTATTATTCAGGACCAGAATACTTCAAATTGATTCGTTCTACAAACGATTTGATTATGAATTATGAGAAGTATAAAGAAAATGGAACGCTTGAAGAAAAGAAAACAGCTCTTCTCAAGGGAGCAATAAGTTTTTTCAAAAACTACAATCAAGAGATCGATAAAGAAATTTTTAAGCTACTGACTGCTGAATATTTATTAAAAATTAAGCACATTAGTAAAAACTCATTACCTACATATAAAATATATACAAAATCGTTTTTTACGGACAAAGCAAGGTATATCAGTTTCATAGAGAAATTTAATTCCAAGAACGCTAAAAAGCTTAAAAAAGACCCTGGGTACGCACACTATACATCTTTGTATTCATCATGGTATAATGGTGTTATACCAAAATACAGAGCTTACTCTAAAAAACGAACAGAATTATTGCAAAAATATGTTGCGGGTAAGATGGAAATGTTTCCCAACAAAAAACATTGGCCAGATGCCAATAGCACATTGCGAATTAGCTTTGGTCAATTGGAAGGCTCAACACCTGCAGACGGCAAAATCTACTCAGAACACACGACACTTGATGGAATTATTGCCAAATATAATTCTGGAAATCCAGACTTTAAGCTAAAGTCAAGAATGCTTGAAATGCACAAATCAAAAGACTATGGGAACTATGCTCAAGATGGAGAGTTATGGGTTTGTTTCTCGGGCTCCAACCATACCACTGGTGGGAATTCGGGTTCTCCCGTTATTGATGGCGAAGGCAACCTGATGGGAATAAATTTTGATCGAAGCTGGGAGAGCACCATGAGTGACTATATGTTTGACCCGAACAGGTGCAGAAATATCGTTGTTGATATCAAATATGTACTCTGGGTTATTGACAAATACTCAAATGCCAGTCACCTCATTAAAGAAATGGAATTAAAAAATTGAGCACAAAAAAAGGGCGAATCCTTCGCCCTTAATTTTTTTTGTTGGTTTGCTTATGCATCAGCTTCTGGAGTAGCTTCTGGAGTAGCCTCTTCAGATGCATCACCACAAGCAGACAAAGTAACTAAAGATACCGCTGCAGCCAACATGATAATAGAAAAAATCTTTTTCATAATAATTTATTTTAATTGGTTTTTAACGAGGCAAAAGTACAACTAATTTTTAATTAAACAAGTGAATTGAATTCTGTATCGAATTAAGAAAAAACTTTTATTTACTGATCCGGATACTTTCGATTTTATTTTCTTGCTTTGAAAAAGAAAACAACACAGTGAATTTATTTACCGAAACGCTGTAATATGCAACCGAAAAAATTTCTTCATCAGAGTTTTTTCCCTGAAAAGTATATTCAAATTCACCTTTGGGATAATCATTAAAAAAATCGTTTAACACCATAGTGGCCTGGGAATGGTTATAAATGCCCTCTTCTCCATCGAGCATTAAAAGCACAACATCTTCACAGTTGGAAATGATATACTCCGAATTGTTCGATTCAAATGAATTTTCTATTTCTGAGTAGGGAAGATCACTAGGGTAGGTAAACCCAAAAAGTAGAAGTTGAAAATAAATAAGGGCGCTGGCCATTTTTATATTTTAGTATTATTTAACAACTTTCGTGCCATGCTCACACAAATAAAAGTCAAAAAATGAATACACAAGATAGAAAAGATATTTAAATATTAAAAGAACTTTTTTTATTCGATAATAACGGATTATAATTTATTATTGCTTTATCATTTTAATGCGCCTGTTTTTGTTCTTTAACGTCACTTCAAGGTAATAGACCCCTTTAGCCAATTTTGACAAATCGATTTGTCGCTTTTGTAATTCAATTCGCTCTATGAATGCACCAAGATTGTCTTTTATTTCAATTTTAGCCAAGTCCTTGAGCTGATCAAAACCTATTAAATGAATAATATCTTTAGTTGGATTGGGATACAAACTCAAGCCTACAAAATCTTCTGTTGATCGTCCTAAAATCTCAATCGTAATGCACTGTGAAGTATCAACGCAATTTCCTTCAGTAATAACTACTGCAAAGCTGCCGTTAGATTCAACCTCATAGACGGCCTGGTCTTGATCCTCTATCTCTGAAAAACCATTTTCACAGTCCACCCATTGATACATTGCATTAACGGCCATGCTTTGCAATTCAAGATCATTGACCGTAGTATTTATATTGACAGTGTCAATAATTAAGTTTAAGTATACGACGCTATCACAACCGTATTGATTGGTGAGCGTGATGCTCGGAGTATTCGTACTTGAAGTATAGGTGTTTCCATCTTGCCATAAATATAAAAAACAGGCCTGTTGATTATCTAAAGTTTCATCGAGCGGACGAGTGATGATGTTATTTACGACGAGACTGTCCCAACCAGGTTGGTATCCGATTAAATGGCTGATATGACTTGAATCTTGAGACATATCCGTCCAACTCACTCCATCAGGAAAGATAAAACTTTCTCCATAACAAATGGTATCACTGACCAATGTGACGACCGTTGGGGCTTCACGAAAACCTAGTAATTTCATATCTGTAGTAGTGCCATCGTAAGCAAATTCAGAAAAAGAATATGGATCAGAACTTAATAAATCAACACCATCATTTGAGCTTAGTTTAAAAAGTGGGTAGCTATCAGAAAAAGGACTTGTTCTTAGTTGAAGTCCATTATCAAAAGGGGTTATTTGCTCAATGATTTCCTGATTATTAAATTCAAATAAATACATTAAGCTGTCTACATCATTTATAGATGCTACATAAGAAGTATCCAAACCATGACCAATAAGGTCATACTCCAATATTGTGTTTTTTACAGAATCAACACTTGCACCCAACACATAAAAATACCGAAAGCTCATTGCTTTCCCAAAACCAAGCTGCCCTCCTATTGGCTGACGAATCATTTCAAATACATGGTAGTCTCTAAGATTATTCACATTCGATAGATTCCCAGCATCCCCGTATCTAAATTTATTTCCATAGGTATTCGTAGTCGTTGGATGCGCCATCCCCAATGTCGGAGAATCTCCCTCAATATCATTTGACCACGCTACCCAGCCACCGGTATTTGCCGTTTGAATCACTGGGGTTTGTCCATAAAGTCCAGTAGTTAAATTATAGTCGTGAACCGGTGTCGAAATAAAAAAATGGTCCAGTGACGAATTCC
>CAJQPH010000053.1 GCA_905480165.1 uncultured Flavobacteriales bacterium | reverse complement strand
GGCTAGTGGTAATGTATTACACACTGGACCTCCATGTGCGGGAACGTCTCATGGTGCTTTACCAGGTTTTGAGGGACAAGTTCTTTTTGATTACGAGATTCATAATGATCCCGACTTGGGAGAAGATACTACCATGTGTCTAGGAGAAACTATTAATTTGTCCCTGAATTCGACTTACATTAGTTATTTGTGGAGTGATGGCTCAACCGGTTCATCTTTATCCGTAGACAGTGAGGGAATTTATTGGGTGGACGTGGAATTGAATTGTGGTGTAATTCGAGATTCAATCGTCGTAAATCAAAATAGTATTAATCTTGGTGTTGATCAGGAAATTTGTCCTGGTTCAGAGATTGTTTTAGATGTTCCTGCTGAATTTACTGTACAGGTGTGGAATACTGGAGAAGTCTCCCAAAGTATTATGATTGATACCACTGGAATTTATGCTGTTACAGTAATTGACAGTAATGATTGTGTATTAGTTGATTCAATTTTAATAAGTGTTCTACCAGTAATTAGCTCTTTTCAATTTGTGAGCATTTGTTCAGGCAGTGGATTTGACTTTAACGGAGATACGCTCTATAATAGCGGGCTTTATGTTGATACAATGATCTCTGCTGTTGGGGGGTGTGATTCTATTATAAATCTTAATTTGATTGTCAATCTGTTGCCTGACTTTTCAGTAATCGACACTTCTGTTTGTTATGGATCTGAGATTCAAATTATACCTCAAGGAGCGTTTTCTTATCAATGGTTAACTGATATTGGGACTATTCAGTCAGATGGATCATTGGTAGTTATTGGAGATCAAACCACTTTATTTAGTGTTGTAGCAATCAATGAATTCAACTGCAGTTCTGTTGATTCCGTTTTGCTGACCGTTTTTTCTATACCGGACGTTCCCTTTGTTACTGAAGATGCAAAGTATTGCATGAATGAACTTCCATTGGGAATTGAGGCTACAGGAGGCTCCGGAAGCTATATTTGGTATTCCGATGAGGAACTAAGCCAGGTCCTATCATTGTCAAATTCCTATGTCCCTGATTTGATTTTAGGGTCAACTGTTTATTATGTCACATCAATTGAAAATGGTTGTGAAAGTGCTCCTGAATTGGTAAGCATCTTTTTTGAAGAATGCGAAATTATTATTCCAACAGCGATTACTCCAGATAATGATCAAATTAATGATTTCTGGAAACTAGAAAATATTGACATGTTATATCCTGAGAATGTAGTAAGTGTATATAATAGGTGGGGGAATAAAATATACGAATCAACCCCAGGGGACTATAATTCTAGGTCATGGAATGGATATCTAAATGGTGATTTACTTCCAATATCCTCTTATCACTATATTATTGAATTCAATGATGATTTTACTAAGCCTAAAACAGGTATAGTTTCAATCATTAAGTAGGAGTAGGGCTAATCTTGGTGGTTACTTATTTTCACCAATCATTCTTCTGTTTCAGGTCTATTTGCAACATTATTATGAGGTTTTAATTGTTATCTGAGCTTTGAGAAGGAGAAAGTTCAAGAAAATAGTTATAATTTTGCTGTCCCAATGCTTGATAAGATCTTATATTCAACAATTGTCGTATTGTTCCTTTTCATAGGGAATCCGTCCTTTGCACAGCAAGAAACTGCTGAAATAAATACGCCACCTGACAGTTTACAGGAGATCCAACAAGTTGTTTCTGAGAAATCAGATGCCATCATTTCTTATGCAAAAAAGTTCATGGGGGTACCATATGTTTGGGGAGGAATGAGCCCTTCAGGATTTGATTGTTCAGGATTTATTAATTATGTATTTAAAGGTTTTGGTTTTAATTTAACAAGAACCAGCTATGGTTTGGCTGAATTGGGTAAAACAGTTCGATTATCTGAATTGCGACCTGGCGATTTAATGTTTTTCAAAGCAAGGAATTTGAATACAAGTAGAGTAGGGCATGTTGCTTTAGTTGTTGATACAACAGATGGTATTATCCAGTTTATCCATGCTGCTAATTCCGGAATACGCATAGACACTTTTAATAACAGTAGTTATTATGTCCCGCGATATATAAAGTCTAAACGTATGGACTATATAGGTTACTAATTTTATGTCTAATTATACAATAAATAAAAGTCAGTGGCTATTTGTGTTTTTAGCAGGTTTGTTCATCACTAATGCCGTTACGGCAGAACTAATTAGCAATAAACTCATTGAAATCCCTTTAAACATTAATTTCTTCGGAAATGAGCTAGGTCCGTTTGTTACAATCGTAGGTATTTTGCCTTGGCCAATTGTCTTTTTATTAACGGATTTACTGAATGAATTTTATGGTTATAAGGCGGTAAAAAGGTTGAGCTGGATTACTGCAATTCTCATTGCCTATTGTTTTATTATTGTTGGTCTTGCCATACAGATTCCTGCGTATGAAATTGAGGGTTCTTCTTTATCTGATGACTATTCATTTAACAAAGTGTTTGGTCAGGCCCAAATGGTTATTGTCGGTAGTATTTGTGCTTTTTTGGTTTCTCAGTTACTTGATGCCGTGTTGTTTAAATGGATAAAATCTAAAACTGGATCAAGATATATCTGGTTAAGAAGTACGGGAAGTACGGTTGTTTCACAATTAATCGATTCTTACATCGTTTTGTATATAGGGTTTGTTTTGCCCGGTTCTTTAACATTTAGTGATTTTATGACCATTGCTCCAACCAATTATATACTGAAGTTGATTATCGCTATCCTTCTCACACCACTTATTTATTTAGGACATTTCCTTATTAAGAAATTTGTTTTGAATCAAAAATCAGAAGTTCGATAAGTTTTGTGCCACAAAAGATACAAAATCGCTAGAATACTCATAAGGATACCAAACAGAAACACTTGCTGAATGGACTGAGGTGTGCTGTCGTATGTAAAGATAGTTGATGTGGATCCTAGCATGATGCCAGCCTCCAATGCGATAAATATAGTGCCTGCTCCAACGCCACGTCTTTTAATGTGTGATAAATCGGCTGTCCATGCAAATAGAGTAGGACTAGAAACCCCTGTAGCCAATCCAAATACAATCGCTGCTAATACAAATGAATTATATGAATCAACTCTAGACAGTAAAATCATTGAAACAAGTAAGATGCAAACTCCAATAAGCATGGTTTCTCGCCTTCCAATACGGTCTGAAAGTGAAGACGAGAAAAGCCTGACGAATATAGTAGACATGACATAATATCCAAAAAAGAACCCTTTGTTCTCAATTCCCAAGAATCCTGATATGTCAGGTACAAGTACGAATATAATGCCAGAGCAAGACGCAGTTAACATCATTACTACAGCTGCTGGAACCACAGACGGTTCTATAACATCTTTCCAATTAACTTTCAATTGACTTCCATCAAATTTCTCTGGTTTTTCTAAAGTTTCTTCAACTCTTAAGAGGAATAAACCTGAAATAACAGAAATAAAACCAGCAATCAAAAAGAGTGCATCCATTCCAAAATTAATTCCAATCCATGATCCTGAAAACTGCCCAACACCAAAGCCAAGCGAGATAAAAGTTCCCCAGATGCCCATCGCTTGACCCCTTTTGCTCGCAGGAATTAAGTCTGTCAATAATGCTGTAGTTCCGGTAGGGGTAAATCCTGCGCTAAAGCCATGCAAAAATCTTAATATTAAAAAGAAAAATACTGAAAAAGAAAAAGGATACAACCACGATATGAGCATTGAGAAAAAAATCCCAAAATAGATTACTTTTTTTCTTCCGATGGTATCAGTCAATTTTCCTGAGAATGGCCGACTGATGGCTGCGGAAATAGTAAATAAAGTGATGATGAGTCCTTTTTTATCAGCTCCTCCAAGTTCGGTGATAAAAGAGTTTAATTCAGGTAGTATAAGATTGAAGCTGGTCATGAAAAAAAACATGGACAATGACAAAAGCCAAAAATTCTTTCCATATTTATAATTCATCCGACAAAACTACGTTTTAATTCATACTGAACATCTTTTTTTATATTTTGTTTAAAACACATGAAATACATATATACATTTTTTTCGTTTTTACTCGTGACTTCTTGTACTGGTCAGGTCAAAGAGGTTGACAATACTTTTAATGGTCGTGCGCTGCCGGAGAATACTTGCTATGTCGTGAATGGAGGTACGGAAAAGCCTTTTTCAGGTGAATATTGGAATCATAAAGAGGAGGGAAGTTATATTTGTGTGGCGTGTGATTCTCCTCTGTTTTCGAGTGATCACAAATACCAATCTGGTTCGGGATGGCCCAGTTATTATGATGTTCTAAATGAAGGGAACGTGCGGAAGTTAAAAGATTTGAGTTTGGGTATGGAAAGAATTGAAATTCGATGCAATACATGTGACGCACATTTAGGTCACCTTTTTAATGATGGTCCAAAACCGACCGGTATACGTTATTGTGTAAATTCAGCATCTTTGAAATTTAAACCCTCAAAGCTTTGAGTGAGATTTCAAAAGCAACTTTTGGTGCTGGCTGTTTCTGGTGTATAGAAGCATGTTTTAAAGATCTTTCGGGAGTCTCTGAGGTGATACCTGGTTATTCTGGAGGCAGTCTTTTAAATCCATCATATGAGGATGTTTGTTCAGGAACTACAGGGCATGCTGAGGTTGCTCAAGTTGTATTTGATAGCAATAAAATTTCTTATTCAAAGTTGTTGGAGGTGTTTTGGTTTGTACATGACCCTACTGAGCTCAACCGTCAAGGAAACGATGTGGGTACACATTATAGAAGTGTTATATTCTATCATAGTTTGGAGCAAAAGAACCAAGCAGAATTTTTCAAAGCAGAGCTAGAGAAGAAAAAAATATGGAATAAGCCCATTGTTACAGAAATAAGTGCTTTAGGTAACTTTTTTGGTGCTGAAGAATATCATCGTGACTATTTATACAATAACCCAGGAAATCCCTATTGTCAAATGGTTGTGCGTCCTAAATACGAAAAGTTCAGGGAAGCATTTTTGGTGAATTTAAAATAACTTCAAGCTTCCGGGGAAAGTCGAAGAACGATTCC
>CAJQPH010000052.1 GCA_905480165.1 uncultured Flavobacteriales bacterium | reverse complement strand
GGTTAAACCAGATTTACTAAGCAAGATTTCAGCAAGGCAATTTCAGCCTCGGAATTAAAGCTATGAATACATATTCGAGCCCGATAACTGCCTTTTGGAACAGTCGGAGGATAAATGGGCTTTGTATATATACCTAATTTTAATATTTTGTCAATTAATTTTGTAAGAGATTCTTTATTATCGAACTCTAATACCTGAATAGGAGCATTTTCCTCAGAAAGGAATCTGCAATTTGTTAGTCCCTTTCTAAACTCAGCTATATTCTTGTGAAGTTTTATCTGTCGTTCCCTAATTGAAGTATTTTCAACACGCTGAATAATGGAGACATAACTCCCTAATGGCAATGCCGTAGAATAGATAAAAGGCCTAGAAAAATTAATAAGGAACTGTTTCAATTCTTCAGAACATAAAATAGCAGCACCATGAAAACCGTATGCTTTTCCAAAAGTTATTATTCTACAAAATATATCATTTTGCATTTCTCTTGCATGAACAATCCCCTTGCCATCTAAACCATATACTCCACATGCATGAGCCTCATCAACAATGAGATAAGCGCAAAACTCTTTTGACAAAGATTGTATGCGTCTTAAAGGCGCCATATCACCATCCATAGAGTATAATGACTCTACAATTATATATACAGTACCATTTATGTCTTTTAACTGTCTTTTTAGGTCGTCACAGTCATTGTGTTTAAAGGAATATCCTTTTGCATTTGAAAGACGAATACCGTCTCTTATACTCGCATGTACATACTCATCATACAAGATAAAGTCTCCTCTTTGAGCCACTGCAGAAATAAACCCAAGATTGGCATCATACCCAGAATTAAATATTAGTGCGCTTTCTGAATCAAAAAAATTTGCTAACCTGTGTTCGCATTCTATAGCTGCATTAGAATTACCAGATAATAATCGAGAACCTGAGGATCCACCTTGAATACTTGAATTAGGAAATTTTTCTTTGGCTAAGCCCAAGTAATCATTCGAAAAAAAATCAATTTCAGATTGATTTTGTGTTAATACACGAAGAGAACCATCTTTCTTTCGGTCTTGAATTCTTTTTCTAAGCTTACCATCCATTATAACGAATCAACGGACTTTATACTTCTAGGTTCAAATTGAGTTTTGGTTTCTTTTGCCTCTTCAAGCTCCTTTTTACGAGCTTCCTCCTGTCTTTTACGCTCAATCAGAATCGGATCAGGCTTTGTCTCGGGCTGAGGAGCATCTGAAAAGGAAGCTTTAGGCAACAAACCTAAAATAGATAACATTTCTTGATCCTCATTAAATTCAGGATTTGGGGTAGTCAAGAGTTTATCACCAGCAAAAATTGAGCCAGCACCCGCCATGAAACAAAGAGCTTGCGCCTCCATATTCATTTTAGTTCTACCCGCTGATAATCTAACAACTGACTCTGGAAAGGCAATTCGAGTAGTGGCTACCATTCTTATCAGTTCCCATTGTTCAATTGGTTTTTGATCCTCTAAAGGTGTTCCTTCGACGGCCACCAAAGCATTTATCGGAATAGATTCAGGAGGGTTTTCCATCTCCATGTAGCTCATGAGCAATCCAATTCGATCTTCCTCTGTTTCTCCCATTCCAATAATACCACCGGAACAAACAGAAATACCTGCACTTCGAGCATTTTCGATAGTGTCTAGACGTTGCTCATACTCACGTGTAGAAATGACATCTTTATAAAATTCTTTAGATGAATCTAAATTGTGGTTGTATGCAAATAACCCAGCATTTTTAAGTCTTTTGGCTTGATTTTCAGAAAGCATACCAAGTGTACAGCACACCTCCATATCCATATCATTCACCCCTTGAACCATTTCAACAACTTTATCGAAATCTTTATTGTCCCTTACTTCTCTCCAAGCAGCACCCATACAAAGCCGTGAAGAACCATTGGCCTTTGCATTTTTGGCTTGCTCAAGGACTTCCTCGACATCCATTATTTTATGGGTATCAATATCGGTATGATATCTGGCTGCCTGAGGACAATAGCCACAATCTTCAGGGCACCCACCTGTCTTTATACTTAAGAGAGAAGACATCTGAACCTCACGAGGGTTATGGTACTTCCTATGTATTGTAGCAGCTTCAAAAACCAATTCCAAAAGAGGTTTTTGGTATAATTCGAGTAAAGATTCTTTTGTAGAATATTCTGGATTAAATTTCATAATACAAATATAAAGAAAGTGTGTTACTAAGCGTTACGAGATAACAAACAAACACAATACGATTTAATAGCTTCTTGATTTCCAAATGAATCCACCTTTTCGTGTGTTGTAGCTTTTATAGAGACATCATCCAGATTCACCTCCAAAATTTCACTCAAGACTTCTTTAATCATAGGAACATGCGGATTTACTTTTGGTTTTTCCAATACTACTGTAGCATCAATATTACCAACAGAATACCCCTTGTCTTTAACTAAAACCATCACATTTCTCAGCAATATTTTAGAGTCTATGCCTTTGAACTTTGGATCTTGATCAGAAAAATGAAAACCAATATCTCCCAGATTTGCAGCACCTAAGAGAGCATCACATATCGCATGTATCAGCACATCCGCATCGGAATGACCAACAGCTCCCTTTTCTGAAGGAATTTTTACACCGCCAATAAAAAGAGGTTTGTTTTTTTCAAGACGATGAACATCAACTCCAAAACCAATTCTCATGAAAATTAAGGATTACTATTTGATGAACCTGCTTGGTCTAAATCCAGTCGTACGGTAAATCTTAAGGTATTTGCAAGAGGACTTTGACGACCATTTAAAGATGCAAGATATGAAAAGTCAATTGCGAACATATTGTATTTTAGGCTTGCTCCAATATTCAAAAATTGACGATTACCTTTATTGGGACTTTCATAAAAAACACCTGTACGAACAGCAAATACATCATTGTACCACCACTCCATACCGAAAGCTATATTGATTTCGGACAATTCCTCTTTGAAACGTGAACCCTTCACTACCTCATAATTTCCATCGGCATCTTGAATGTAGTCACCATTATCATCAGTTGCTACGGCACCAGGAGCGTCATAAAATGATTGGATCATCCCATTAATGACTCCAATATTTGGATTCATACCTGCCAACATGGTATATTCTCCATCAATCACATCGTATAATGGTGGAGTTGGAACCAATAAGCGTTGTAAATCAAGAGAAAAAGTTACCTTATTGTAAGCATCAAAATTGGCTAAAAAGCTATTTCCGATTTTTAAGTTCATCGGTATAAAATCTCGTTCTGAAAGCTCAGAATACGCCACTTTATTTCCAACATTATTAATGGTTGTAGCAAAAGTATAGATCCCATCTAAACTACCGATTTTAGCATCGTCATTATAATATGAAAAAGACAAATCTGCCGCACCAACAACACCGGCCTTGGTATTTACGCCTCCAACGGTTAATCCTCCGGTAAGATTAGAATATGCGAATTTACCGTTGATACCCACACTAAATCGTTTTGACAATCTAAAAGCATATGCACCAGTTAATTCAAACTCACTTGGTTTATCATCTCTAATCACATTGCCTGAAGCATCAGTAAAAGTAATCTCTCCCAAACTGAAATAACGTAGAGCACCACCAATAGTGTGCGTTTCATTTATTTTATAAAATCCTGATAAATAGGAAAGATGAATGTCATTGGTCAACTGACGTAACCATGGCGTGTAGGATAAACTGATCTCTGAGGTTTGTTCAGAAAAACTTAAAATGGATGTGTTCCAGTATACAGAACTTGAAGAAGGGCTCAATGCCGTGCCTGCATCTCCCATACCACCGGCTCTAGAATCAGGTGTGATCGACATAAATGGCAATGCCGTAGTAATTGTATTTAACTGCAATTGATCATCCGTTACTCCACTCCCACCCGTAGGTTGAGCGAAAACAGCGCCGCTTGAGATTGCAATAAGAAAGGTAAAAAGTATTTTCTTCATTTTAATTTTAAAAGTAGGTGGTAAATATACGCAAAAGAGGATGTTTTATTGTGTGATTTATTTTAAGATCACTAATTTTTCCGTTTTTTCAGCAGATGCACCATTAACATCCGTTACTGCAACACGGTAAATATATACTCCTTTTGCCAATTGATCACCGAAAGTGTCTTTGCCATTCCAGAAAATATTATTCACACGAAAACCTTCCGTATTCACTGTTTCATTAATATTCTTAACCAATTTGCCTGAAACAGTATAAATTTGAATTTGAACATTTAACTGATTACAAGAAAATGGGTGCTCAAACATAAATTCGGTAGAAGTAGAAAATGGATTGGGGTAATTGTATACATTCATTAAGCTCATATTACTTTCATCTACCACGATAAATTCAATAGTTACTTTTGAAGAGTTGTTATTTACATCCCACACCTTGAATTCTAAAGTATGCAAACCTTTTTCCAATTGATCAAATTGAAAACGAATCTCACCTGATTGATAGGAATCTAACTCGGCAACATAGTAATCGTTTAAGATAAAAGGTTCCGAAGTATTACCGTCAAGAATTGCTGTTATGTCATGTCCAATACCATTCCCCACTGTATTTATGCCATTTTCATCAAAAATTTTAGCCAATAATACTGGTTTTAAATCCGTTTGCCCTCCTGAAACAAAATTCTCATCATTCATAAAAACACTTATCTGTGGCCCCTCATTATCGGTAATTCCGTTTGGATCAATTCCTCCAATAACGAAACTCGTATCATAGCCCCCGGCATCAATCGAATTTCCATAACCGTAAAAACTAAGTTTTCCAGCGCCATAATTTAGGGCTATATCTTTAGGAACTACAAAAGAAAAGTCGAAATCGCCATTTACGATAGAGACTTTTCCCTTGTAAATAACATTTCTTTGAAGCTCATACTCAATTTCTGGTGAACCAATATCTTGACCCAAAGTTTTTTGAAGCTTTATTTTATCAAAAATAGATGGTGTTAAGATTCCATTAACATTCGACATAGGTTGGCCATTGAAATCTTCCAAATGCCCTTTGATCCTTACTTTACTCAATGCTTTAAGCGTATCAATCTCAATGGATGGAGAGATGCCATTAATGCTATCTGTAACTATGTTGTAATGAGGCAAAGCTATTCGCAATGCTGGATCTCCAATCAAAGTAAAGCTTCTTTTATTGATGTTGCTCCCAGCATTGTTTTTTGTCCTTTTTGCAATTTCACCAAAAGCCAAAGGAAGCCCATTTTCATCTCGCTGAAAAACATTTTCAAAAAATGCCTCTCCCGTATTAGAATTGACTCCAAAAAACACAGATCTTGTTGTTGTCATTAAAGCAATAGCTCCTCCAGTGGGATTCAATGAGACCCATTCTCCCGCTGATACTCTTGACGGATCATCATATTTTGTAAACTCACATGTTGCAGAAACAAAGACATTTAGCGCATTTATATTGGTCCATGAATTAATTTGAGGAATTGTAACCACACGTTCTTCGGCCAGTCCCACCTCTCCGCCATGCCCAACATAATTGACCAACAAGGCACCTCTTTGAATTCGATCTGAAATACCATTCAAAACATCCGGATAACGTTGCCCTCCAGCACTGGTTTGTTGAGGATAAGCATCTAGGTAGAGCTTGTCACAATTCATTTCACGATGATTTGCGGAAACGAACTCATATTGAGGTTCCGTATCGGTATTAATAAAATACCCCCCCTCTTCGTCATCTGCAACCTGAACATACTTTTGTCTCCAATCACCATAGGTATTTGAAGAATTCTCATCCAAACAGCATGACGCACCGGCGTTTAAAAACAAGCTAGAACCATTTTTCATGTAATGCTCAATTTTGTCTACTTGTTGCTTCGCCATAATAACATCAGATGCCAATATCCTACCAATACCGATATCCAACAAGTCTGAGCCCGTAATAGATTCGTTATCGTCCAGCATTCCAAAGAAATCATCGGTTACCAATGCCGAAATATGATTTTCGCTATTCTCGACTTGATAAGTCAACATTAAATTATTGTTATCAGGGATTCGATCTTTGGGGTCATATGTCCCATCCCCAAATAATAGCAGATATTTTGGGGCAGTTTCAGGATTTGATTCTGAACGTTCGTAAAACATCTTGGCAAACATCCTTATGGCCACTGCGTCTTTCCCTCCTGAACTGAATTCATTGTAAATCTCATCGGATGTAACTACGTGAACTGAAGTACCCTGTGCCCTATGTAAGTCAGCTAACCTTTCGGCCTCACTAATAAACAGAGGATTCGTGACGATTAAATAATCTACTTGATCCAAACCATGTAAATTCTGAAAATCCACAGATGAAACAAATTCTGGACTAAAAAAGGTTCCTCCGTTACTTACTACATATTCTCTGTAACTTAAAGAATCAAGAAACTCGAAAGTGTTATTCACATTTAATCCCTGAATAATGCGAGGATTATGTCTGTCTTCTAAACTCCATACGAATCCTGTTGAAGGAAAATTTGAGATTTGGAATTTTCCGAGACCAACTTGTGGTCCAGTTAAATTTCGGAAACCCATTTGGGAACCATAAAATACCAAATCTCGTTTTGTATTCAGTAGTATCCGGTCTAAATAGGTTAAAATACTAGGGTTGTTTCTTTGAATAGTGACCTTGAGTGGGATTGATGGTGGTGGATTTGACATCGAAAACACTTTTTCTGAACGCGCATAATCAGTTGTAGTGATAGGAAGAGAAGCCTCTTCAAGAGAAACCCCGTTTACAGAGTAACGTTGAAGAGTTCCCGCAGAACTTCCTGCATTTGAGGCAATAGACGTTTTAAAAAAGGCTGGAGTATTTGAAATATTGGGGACTGAAAAATTAAATGTCTGCTCCAAGTCAATATCAAACAATTCTCCATACCATCGCTGACCACCGCCTACAAGAGAAACCAAATCATTTTCATAACATGCTCTAAAATCATAAGAATTTATGAGTGCGTCATGTTGTTGCCCTGAAATACCAAAAAGAGTAATCTGTTTTGGCGGGATTGAACTATTAATATTTACGAAGTAATAAGAGAAATCAGAATAAATGTTTTTTTCCTGATTAAATTCGGAAGTCCCATTCGGATGCCACCTATTCGGACCCCAACCATAAAAAAGAATATAATCTCCTTGATTGAAAACATTATCTGTCAAGCCATAATACCTAACGGCATTCTGTGCCAAATCATCTGTTCTTGGTAAACTATTTAGTTCTGGGAGCTTTCCATCTCCATTGCCATATACATGAATGTGTTGAGGATTGAGATTGGACATATCGATGCCCATTTCGCTTAATAGAGTATAATCAATTTTATGGATTCCGTCGTTGGAAACAGAAATCTTATACCATTCCCCAGACCCAGGTTTTAATACTGATTCTAATGCAAAATCTTTAGTGGATATTATCTCCTTGTTTTTACACGTGACTTGAATAGATGTAATTTTTTGAATCAAACCATCCTTTTTAATAAATGGGAAACCAGAAACTACCAAAAACTGATTCTTTCCGGCATTGGTGACTTTTAATTCCATTTGAAACTGATTGGTAACATTAAAATCAAGTTTTTTCAAAAATTCGATTTCAGAACTCAAACATTTTCCAGTCTCAAAGGAATAACTAGCTACTTTCTTTTTAGAAGATTTCAGATTAATTTTCTTGAAAAACAATGGCTTTCCATTATCATAAGCCACGTTACTGAAATCAGGAAGCTTGTATTGTACTCCCTCAAATTCGACATCTTTAGGAGATTTCCAATCTAAATCAATATTAAAATACTGACAATAAGCCAAATGGAAGAAGAAAGTAAAAAAAGATAAACAGAATAACTTATTCATTATATGTTGATACGTGAATGGTTTATGCACTAAAAAACGCCAAATTATTAAATTTATTACAATAAATATGCGATATTTGTAACCTTAGAAACTAAATTTACGTTAAGATTGTTCGTGCATAAACTCAATTTTGTGAAGAAAAGACATTTTTTCTTGTTTGCAATTATTTTTGGTTCACTTATTTCAACCAGAAATAATGCGGTTAGATCGCAAGATCCAACCTTTACTCAATTTTTCTCTAATCCAATTTATTTGAATCCAGCTTTAGCAGGTTCTTCTGGTTGTCCTAGAGTGTCTTTGAACTATAGAAATGAATGGCCTCAGCTTACAGGTAATTATGTCACCTACTCTGCCGCATATGACACCTACTCGAAAGGGGTTCAAGGTGGTATTGGTTTGATTGCT
>CAJQPH010000051.1 GCA_905480165.1 uncultured Flavobacteriales bacterium | reverse complement strand
ATCAACCTTAACAAGTGCGGTAACAGGCTGTGATAGTTTGGCAACGTTGAATGTTACTGTAAATCCAACTTTACTGAGCACAACAGATACAACAGTATGTGATACAGAGATTCCATTTGACTGGAATGGTTTAACGTTTGCAGCAGCAGGTTCACAGACAGCGACCTTAACAAGTGTGGTGACAGGATGTGATAGTTTAGCTACCTTGAATGTTACTGTTAATCCTACACCGGATATCTTCTTCATCTTAGCCGCTCCAGAAATTTGCTCGGGAGATGCTGTAGATATAAGTTTAAATAGTACGTTCCCAAATACTATATTTTCTTGGGATGTATCACAAACTTTAGTTTCAGGAGGAGGTAACGGTAATGGTACTACAATAAACCAAGTAATAAATTCGACGAGTGGACTTACAGGTTCTGTTTCTTATCTGGTAACTCCTGTATTAAACAGCCCTCCAACGACATGTATTGGAACACCAGTTACTATAACTATTCTGGTCAATCCTATACCTACGATTGATGTTGTTCCATCAACTCAAACTATTTATGTTGGGCAAGATGCAACCATAACTGCTTCAGGAGATGCTCCAGGAGGAACTTATTTATGGGATACTGGAGATGTTACTTCCAGTGTTACTGTAAGTCCTCCAGTAACCACGACTTATGACGTAACTTACACGTTAAATGGATGTTCAGTGGATACCAGTGCTATTGTTATTGTTGAGTCTCAGCCTACATTGGATGTGAATTCTGAAGTGATATGTAGTGGAGATAGTATATTGTTAACGGCTACACCATCTGTGTTAGGAGGAACATATTCTTGGAGTACAAACCCAGTCGAAACAACTCAATCTATATGGGTATCTCCAACGTCAAATGCAGTTTATACTGTTACATATACGATTAACGGCTTTACAACTACGCCATCTATCTCAACGGTTACAGTCAATCCTACACCACTAGTTGAAGTTAATGATGAAACAATTTGTGAAGGTCAAACCGCGAACTTGACTGCGACACCAACAATTGGGGGAGGGGATTACATATGGAGTCCAGATGGACAGGTCACACAGAATATTGCTATAACTCCTACATCTTCATCAACATACGATGTTTTATACACATTGAATGGATGTCAAGCAAATGCCTCTGGACAGGTTACGGTTAATCTTGTACCTAATATAACGATTGGAGACGAGATTATTTGTGACGGTGAGTCTGTCACATTGACCGCAACACCTGATATTATTGGTGGAACTTATTTGTGGTCTAATAATATTCAAAATTCAAACATAACAGTTTCTCCATCAGTTTCTTCGACTTACTCAGTATTGTATACCGTAAACGGTTGCGCTAATACGGCATCTGCTAATGTCACTGTCAATGATATTCCATCATTAACTATTTTGAATGATACGATTTGTGAGGGCGAAACAGGAACTATTAATACAACTCCTAGTCAGCCAGGTGGTACTTATTTATGGGAAGATAATTCAGTATTGAACTCTCTAACAGATTCACCAATATTAACAACTGATTATGAGGTTGTCTATACATTAAATTCTTGTCCGAGCATTCCTCAATACGGAACGATAGTAGTTAATCCAATACCAGTGGTTTCAGTTTCTGATACCGTCATATGTGAGGGAGGAACTGCTGTATTATCAGCAAATGTTTCGCTGGTTGGTGGTACCTATTTATGGAGTAATGGTGAATCTTCAATGTCCATTTCCGACTCCCCAATAGTAACAACTAATTATGATGTAAGTTATAACCTCGATGGTTGTATAGCTATAGCTAATGTTGTCGTTAGTGTCCAGACACCAGCACCATTAGGTATTCTAATTAGTGATACTTCGGGTTGTGCTCCACTTACTGTCTCATTTACAAATCCATTAGCGACATCAGGGTTTGATTGTATTTGGAGTATCAATAATGGAGATGAGATAACAGGTTGCGATGTGAATTACACTTTTGAAAATGGCGGTTGCTATGATGTGAATTTAACAGTTGATGATGGGGTTTGTATTTCCACAGAGACTGAAACTGACATCATTTGTTTAGATGATGCTCCTAACGCTTCCTTTATTGTGGTACCTCCATTATTGACAGAGACAAGTCAATGGGTACAGATGAATAACAATTCAAATGGAGCCGTAGATTATTTATGGAGTTTTGGTGATGGCGATACTTCAACGCTAATAAATCCTCAACATTTATATACTGATATTGAGACCGGATATCTTATAAATTTAATTGCTTATTCAATACAAGGGTGTACGGATACAGCTCAACTGGCTTTAGATTATCAAGAGGAACCTATCATTTACATCCCAAACACCTTTACTCCTGATGGGGATGAGCATAATCATGTATTCTTACCTGTATTTACTTCAGGTTATGATCCATACAATTATGAAATGATGATTTTTGATCGTTGGGGAGAGGTAATATTTGAATCTCGAGATGCGGAAATTGGTTGGGATGGTTCATACGGTATTGGCGCTAAAGGAGTACAAGATGGTGTTTACACCTATAAGATTGTATACAAGGTCAAGAAAACAGATGAGAGAAGGCTAATCGTAGGTCATGTAACCCTAATCCGCTAGAATATCAATTTAAATTGTAAAAGGTCTGCGTTAAGTGAACATTTTAGTTTTGCTCTATGCTCAATTAATATACTTTGAATGATATTTAATTTAAGTTTTTCTGAACCTTCAACATCATCATAAAATCGATAATTTAATAGGTTAGAATTAAACATTTCAGACATTATTTTTTGAGGTTTACATTCAATATAAATTATGGTTTTCTCCTCTTTTAATTTTGAGTGAATAACAAAAGTAGGATGCACAGAAAATTTACAATTATCCATAATAAGGTGAATGATATTTGACCACAATTGTATTGTTCGAAATTCATTTCCGAATAAAAGATGACCAGGGTCAATATTTAATTCAAATTGAGCTTTAGGGTGACTTAATGATATATGCACCTGTAAACCCTCAAAATTATTGATTAATAAAACTTTTCTTTTTTCAGGGTTTTCATCATATTTCGCAAGACTTTTAAGTTCCTCAATCACGTTTGACGAACGAGATACTGATTTTGATATGACTTCACTAAAGTTTAAGATTGTCCAGATGTCTTTGAGTATTTTAAGGGTGAACTCTGTATTCTTAAAATTTGTTATAATCTCAATTTCTTTAGATTCAATGATATTCAATTTAACAATTGAATCAATTAAGTTTTTTTCTTTGACGATATTCTTGAGCTTTTGAATGTCTTGCTGATTGTACTCTATTTCACCAAGTGTATTCTTGTTTTTTTTACTTGTGACTCTTGTTTTTTCTATGATGAAATCAATTTCATTCTGTGTCAGTCGTTCTAAAAACCCACTAATTAAAAGCCTATTGAAAAGGAAAATAATGGCCTCGTTGCTGCCTTTAATTGAAGCTAGAGGAGTATTTAATTCATGGGTAATAATTGTAGACATCTCTCCAATAATTGCTTTCTTTTCTTGTTCAAGAATTTTATGATTTAGGTGAGTGTTTTCCTTTGATTTTTTTCGGATTTTTCGTTCGAGGGTACCGTTAAGAGTGACAATCTTTTCTTGAAGTATGTTTTTTGCTTCTTCTTCTTTAAGCTTTCCCATTCTGGATTCAACCAGGCTCGAGAGCATTTTAAAGATGGATACATGCCGATCATTAAAAAAGTTCTTTTGACTGTGTTCAGAATCGATGACGCCAATTACTTTGTTTTCATAAAAAATGGGCACAGCAAGCTCTGAAAATCTTATGTCATCATCAACAATATACCTCATGTCTTTCGAAGTGTCATTAATTATTTCGTATCTACCTGATTGTGCTACCGATCCAACAATACCATCTCCAATTCTTATTTCAATTGGACTATCTATTCCGTCAAAAGAAGAGTCCTTTGGTCCAAACGCAGCCTTTTGAGTTAAAACAGCCCGATCTTCTTCCACAATATACACCACGCAGTCTTCGAGATGAAGTTTTGAGATACAACTTTTGACCAGCTTCCATAGTACTTCATCTATGCTATTTGTATTGGTGAGTTCTTGCGTGAAAAAGCTAATATTCTTTTCTGTCTCAAGTGCTTCTTCTAGTTGTTGTGTTCTTTCATCAATAGTTGATTCAAGTTCCGTCGTTCTGTTTTGAAGATGGGTGATTTCCTTTTTTAACTTGATACTCTTAATCTCTTTCTTTTGCTTTTCATCTTTAATGATTTTATCAATTTCAAAATGTTTTTTAAGATAGTTCAATGATTGAAGGTATTCACCTGTTTTTTCATAGGCTATAGACGTAGACTTGTATAAGTCACTTAAACCTTCTTCGACAGCTTCTTTATTGTTTTTTAGGATTTCTAGACCAATTTCTAATTGTTTAATACTGTCACTCCAGGATTTTGTGTTGTTGTATAGTTGACTTTTAATATATAGGTTGTGGAAGATAAGGTCGAAAAGTTGGATTTCAGTCGCATATTTAATGCTCTCATCTGCAGTTTTTAAAGCATCTTCATTATTATTTAAAAATAAATTGGTTTCTGCAATATTGCTCAAGACTATGGCCATCATTCTTTTGTCTTGACCACAAGATGAAATTGTTTCATTAAATAAATCAAGTGCTTTTTCGTATCTCCCTAATTTTAAATAGGTGTCACCAGTATTATTGAGGGACTTCAAACAAGCTTTTTCATCTCCCAAAGACCTACTCAATTCAAGACTTTTTAGATTTACCTCAAGTCGGTTTTCATGATCGTCAAAATAATAAAATATAAATCCAAGGGCATTATATGCAGAGGCTAAATTTTTAAGATCATTATATTTATTAAAGAGAGGGATAGAAAGGTTGATATATTCATACGACTGTGCATAAAACCCAAGGAATTGACCTGAGTAAGACAAGAGTAGATAAGCTTTTGCCATTCCATGTTTGTCATTCTGTTCTCTGCAAATTGAAAGTAATTCGACACCTATTTCGTATGATGTTTTGGTGTCGGAGATAGCAATCTCCATTCCTTTTGCGAATTTTATTTCTATTTGATTTTCACTCATAATCTTAAAAAGTAAATCACTCTACTTTACTCTTTTTATGGAATGAAAGGAGTGTGTCGTTAAAGAACGATCTAAGTTCCAAATTCCAGTTTTTTTCAATACATCTATTCTAACCTGTCCTGATGCATGAATTATTTTTGAATCGTCCCCTATGATTCCTACGTGTGTGATTTTATTATTTTCATTTTGAAAAAAGGCCAAATCTCCATTTCTTTTGTTGTCAAAATTAATAGATTTACCCATAACTTGTTGTTGTGATGCGTCCCTAGGTAGTTCAATACCCATGATTCGATAAACAATTTGTGTGAAACCTGAACAATCTATTCCAAATATTGACTTCCCACCCCACAAATAAGGGGTGTTTAGATAATCGTTTGAAATACCCCAAAGATCAATGTCTTTTTGAACATCATCTTTTTTGTGTAATTCAAAATGGTGTGTGCCTATTTGAAATTTATTCATTTTTCCAACATGGCTTCCTTTAGATATGATTTGATTGCCGCTATTGGTTATAATTGTGGTATAAGTATTGGCTAAATAAGTGTACTCCTCCATCCAAACGTTAAATTCATCTGTAGATAGAGCATGTAACTGTTTTGGGTCCATATATCCCGTATATCCGTCAATAGAGCTCATTATTTGAGCCCAATTTCTATTGATTTCAAGCACTTTAACGGGTTCTCCAAACAGTAATTGAGTAATCATTTCGGATTCGTCTTTTGCTTCGGCTCTAACCGGTGAAATACCCACAATACAAAAAGCAAAACCATCTTTCTGTAAAATCATCGTTATCTATTCTTAAGTTTTCCTAAAGTTAAAAATTGAATCACATATATTGATTATTTTCGCATTAAGGTATGAACAAATTAATATTAGTAACAAACGACGATAGCATTCATGCTAAAGGAATTAAAGAGCTTGTAGCGGTTGCAAAAACATTTGGGCAAGTCATTGTTGTAGCACCGGATAAACCTCAATCAGGAATGGGGCATGCAATCACTATAAGTAATCCTCTAAGGATCCAAAAATATGAAGGGTTTGAAGAAGTGATGGCTTATGAATGTAGTGGCACTCCCGTTGATTGTGTTAAAATTGCCATTTTTGAAATTTTAAAAAGAAAGCCTGATTTGTTGTTGTCTGGAATCAATCATGGTGAAAACTCTTCAACAAACGTATTATACTCAGGGACAATGTCTGCGGCCATTGAAGGAGCGATGGAATCAATACCATCAATTGGGTTTTCTTTGGCTGACTTTGATGCTGACGCAGATTTTGAAGCAACTAAAAGTATTTCCAGGAAAATAATTAAGGATGTAATTTTGAATGGCTTACCTAAAAACACATGCTTAAATGTGAATATACCTAAATTGCATTTGAAAGACATCAAGGGCATTAAAGTTTGTGCTCAAGCGCATGCCTACTGGGATGATAAGTTTGAATCAAGACTTGATCAATTTGGAAGGCCATATTATTGGCTGACTGGCGATTTTTCTGATATTGACAAAAGAGAGAATACAGATTTGTTTGCTTTGCAGAACGGATATGCTAGTGTTGTCCCTACGCATTTTGACTTGACAAATTATCAAGTATTAGAAAA
>CAJQPH010000050.1 GCA_905480165.1 uncultured Flavobacteriales bacterium | reverse complement strand
GCCACTTTTCTGGTTTTAAAGTGATAATCCAATGTTGAACCACGGATAATTTATATAGGCTTGGATAAACAAAGGTTATTTCTTCTTCTTCTTTTTCATGTTTTGAATTTTATCACCGCGCCTAATGGGTTTTTTAAACTTCTCTTTTAAGGTTTTATTGTAGCTCTTCTTTTCGGTTTTTGCCTTGCTGTTCTTGGCTGACTTCTTATGAAACGAAGCGCCAGATTCCGTCATCGATTTTTTGTCAGAGATATTGATTTCGTCTATTGGCTTGTCCTTTTCATCATCAATGAGCTGATGGCTTATCTCTACTTCTTCAGGGATGTTACTTATTGGAATCGTATAATTCATTAAGCCCTCTATGGCTTCTTTTAAAACCATTTCCTTTTCGGTATAGAAAAGAATGGACCTTCCTTGCTGTTTGGCGCGCCCGCTTCGTCCAATTCGGTGAATATAATTCTCTGGGTACAATGGCGTATTAAAACTAATTACGGCAGTGATTTTTTCAATATCAATTCCTCGGGCAATAACATCAGTTGCAATCAGAATTCTGCTTGTGCCATCTACGAACTTCTCTATTGATTTTGTTCGGTGATTTTGCTCTTTGCTGGAGTGAATAACAGAAATTTCAGATTCGGAATTTAAGATCTCAAACAAGCTGTCAGCATGTACTTTCGTGCCAACAAAAATCAAGACCTTGCTAAATTCTATTTTGTCTTCTAATAAATGTTTTAGCAAGTTTGCCTTTGTATAAAAATTAGGGACGGCATAACACTCCTGACTAATATTATCTAGAGGTGTACCGCTAATGGAAATCGTTTTCTTAACGGGGTTAATTAAAAAGCCATCTGTTAATTCATCGACATAACTTGTCATTGTAGCCGAGAAGAGAATATTTTGCCGTTTTGCAGGGAGGTGCTCAAAAATGTTTTTCAATTGTGTTTTGTAGCCAAAATCCAGCATAATATCTACTTCGTCGATCACCAGTTTTTTGATAGACTTAAGTCGCAATAGATTGCTAAGCGCTAGATCATATAATCGCCTTGGTGTACCCACGATGACATCAACTCCTTGAGTAAGGGCTTGCTTCTGCCCGATGATGTTATTACTTCCCCCATAAACACCCAGCACTCTTACGCTGAGATAAGGCGTTAATATTTCAACTTGTTCTACTATTTGAATGACGAGCTCTCTGGTAGGAGCAAGGATCAAGACTCTGGGCTGCAGCTGGTCTGAAAATTTCAAGTCCTGTAATATAGGAAGCAGGTACGCGATTGTTTTCCCCGTACCGGTCTGTGCAATACCGACAAAATCGAAACCTCCAAGAATCGGTGAATAAGATGCTTGCTGAATGGGAGTAGGTTTTTCAAACCCTAATTCGTCAATCGCTTTTCGCAATTGCTTTTTGATATTGAAATCTTCGAAAGTATTCATTGTGTAAAGTAATTAAGAAAAATCCTTAAGTCATTGCATTTATACCAATTATACTTGAGTGCATGCCTGGGTAAACCATCAAATGGTGCCAACAAAATCAAAAAACACCTTTTTATGTAATTCCAAATCCATTGTGGGCGATAGAGCCACACGTGCAATATAATCTTTGTCTCCCTCTTTGGTTGTTCCCTGGGTCGATGTGGCAGGAATGGTCCAATAGCAGCCTTTTAGTTGACCATAACTCACACAATACTTACTTTCATTGGGAATGTTTTTAATCATTAGATCAATGAGCTTTAGATTCAACGTACGTTTGTACGTTTCTCGTTCATCATCGGTATCGCCTTTGGTCGGAAGATCTAATGAGAAAACAGAAGGGGTAAAGCCCTCTTCTGCCAATGATTCAGAAACAAAATTAATTTTAGCCTCGGGCAAGGTTTCTTTGATGAAATTGACAAATTCTCGAGTGTTGGTGTAAGCATCGCTAATTCGTTGATTCATCGAAGGCAATTGTTTAGCCAATATTTCATATTGAAGTGCGGTTGCTTCATTATCACAAATTTGAAGGTGATTTTCTATTTTTTCCATTAAAGGACTTGCATTAACATTTGCAACACAGTATCCCGCAGTACACTTGCCACCACTTGGAAATTTAGAACCGCTTGCATATGAAATGGCAAGAACGTCATATAGAACAGCACCAACGCCTAAAAAATTAATGTTTGGGCAGAAGGTTTGATCTAGAATAAAGACGGGAGAAATAGCGTTGTCTCCATTTTTCGTTACTCTTTTTTTACCCAATGCTTTTTTAAGCATGATCAAATCAGGAACCTCTACCCTCGGATTTGTAGGTATCTCAGCAATAATATATGGAATGGCATCTTGAGCTGCAATATCTTGAAGAACGGCATCAACACTTTGTACCATATCATTCCCATCATCTACGGGCAAATCAAGCACTTCAACACCCGAAACCGAACTTGCCACTCGTCGCGCTTGATCATTAGTTCCTCCGTAACAATTTGGTGGCACAATAATTTTAATGGCTTTTCCAGGGTGTTTTTCAATGGCATCATGAATAAGCCCCATTAATATGGCATATTGCATCGAGAGTCCACTCGAGGCAACGATGGGGGCACATGTTGTTGATGTAATCTCTTGAATTGAATTCAAAACGGATGCTTTGTTTTCTTTCTTTTTTGAGGGTGTTTCTTTCGGCGCATGTTCTCCACAAGCCTTTTGTAATGCAATAAGTGCATTTGCCGGTGTCATTGCGATGGTTTCTCTTCTTCGAACGTGTTGTATTTCTGATATATATTCTTCGTTTTGATGATTATTAACCATTATGATACTTCCTAAAGATTCATCAACATGAATTAAAAAATCAATGCTTTCATTAAGCTGAGTAAACGGAATCCGCTCATTTTGAGAAATGAAAATAGAGCTGTCTAAGTTTTTTGAAACATCAGTTGAAGCCGCAACCTTATTTAACTCAAAATCATATCCGTAAATGGTTTTAAGTGACTCAATATCTAATGCGTCGGGAAGTTTTCCGGAATAGTTGATTTGTGTTGACTTTCCCTCAAGGGAGTTTTTTCTAAGAACGGCTAAAAGAGGCATTGTTTTCGATGAAAAACAGATGACATTATTCGAATTCAGATTCATTTTTTGTCCAACATACCATTCGAGTATACAAGACAATGGATGCCCCAAACGGATGTAATCAAATGCGGTAGGAAGCCCTCCCAATGAAGCGGTATCGAGCAAGCCTTTTTGAAATAAAGCTTCAAACTGGATTAAGAACTGATTTTTAGCTTGAGATTCGTCATAAAGATCTAATCGATGTGTCGTCAAGTTAATCCAATCCTTTGGCGCGTTTTTTAGAGTATCCTTAATATAATTGAGTGTTTTACCGTCTTCCATTTTTTTCACCTGTATAAGCCGGAAAGATACATTTTTTAGAATTTTTAGAAAAGCATTATATGATGTTTTGCTCTTTTTTATCTTTCGCAAAAAATAAAGAGTGTTTTCCTATATTGTTCTATAATTCAAATGAGAAGCAAAAATGAACATCAAATTATTTACGCTAATTAATGCCTTGATCATAACGATGAGTGCTTGCAGTCAGAATAATGGTACTAGAAAACCACCCAATCATTCTGGTTTGGGTCAAGGTTACGAATTTGAAAATAATGGAAAGGATTCTGCTGAAATAAAAATGAAGAGAGTCTTTGAAAAAGACACTTCATTGAAAATCGTGTGCATTTCAAATAGAGCAGGGTTAAGCAATGCTTTTGTTTCTAATATGAATTATTTAAACCGAAAGGGTTCGGCACCGGCATCTCCTTTAAATCGCCCAAAGTATAATTATGAAAGTCTAAGAAAAGTAAATGAGTTTCTGAAGGAAAAAAACATTGACCCGGTCGACTTCTCAAACCTTGAGCTTCAAAAAATCTGGGGTGAAGACTCTTCAGGGAATGTATTCTTTACAAGCTATTACATTCCCATTATTGAGGTGAGTTCAACCCAAGACAGCGTATACAAGTACCCGATTTATAAAAAACCAAGCTCTGGTTATTTACAAAAGCTATCAAGGAATCAAATTGATGTAAAGCAAATGCTTAAGAACAAGAATTTAGAAATAGGGTATGCAAAAAATTACTGGGATGTGTATTCAATGCAGGTACAGGGATCTGGCTACGTTGAATTCAAAGACGGAACAAGGAAATTATGTGCATATGGAGGAAATAACAGCAAAGCCTATTTTAGTATTGGTAAGTACCTTACGTCTATTGGTTATATTTCAAAGCAAGAAATTTCGATGCAGTCTATTCGGGATTGGTTTAACGCAAACCCCGATAGTCTTCACATTTTAATGAAAAATTCATCATATGTATTTTTTAATGAGACAAACAAAAAACCATCAGGAGCGGCAAATGTTCCACTGGTTGATTTTGTTTCTGTTGCATGTGATTTTAATTTTTTACCAAAAGGAGCTCTTCTTCTTGGAGAAATTCCTGTTTTAGATGGAGAGGGAAAGCTTCTAAAACATGAATTTAGAATACTTATGGTTCACGATACCGGTGGGGCCATCAAAGGACCAGGTCATGTGGACTTATATGCGGGAGTTGGCCCGTCTGCGGGAAAATATGCAGGAAAGATGAAGCATTATGGGCGATTATGGCTATTACTGCCTTAATGTATTAAAATACAGACTGTGTTTTTTCAATCTATGGCTTCGATTTTTTCTTTGTAGCTTTTTTTAAGGTTTTTAATGAATGATTCTTTATCGTTATTTATAACTGCGATTTGCCCATTTTCAGCTTCTTGAGACGAAGGTATATGGATGTTGGCATCTCCCCAAATAGCCAATTCAACTATGATTGGGATTAAGCTTAACCCTTTTTCTGTTAATAGATAAATATTTGTTTTTTTGTTGTTGAGCGGTTTTGTTTTTGTGATAAAACCGTTTTGCTCCAGACGTTTTAGTCTCGAGGACAAAATGTTTGTAGCAATATTCTCACTGGCTTCAGAAAAATCTTTAAAGGTTTTTTGATTGTATAAAAGCATGTTTTTTACCACCACCAAAGACCATTTATCACCCATCAGATCTATCGCTGAGGTTATGGGGCAATTACATCGAAACTCGGCACTCATACTTCTAAAGATATAGATTTCTTAAACATCTTGCCTTATTGATTTGTCTTTATTCAAACTAAATCAGTATTTTTACTTGCAAAACAAAAGCAAAAATTATTTTGAGTATGAAAAAGGTATTGTTAACAGGTATTTCCGGTTACATAGGGCAACATTGTGCTTTAGAGCTCTTAAAGCATGGTTATTCAGTTAGGGGGTCTCTAAGAAATTTGTCAAAAAAAGATTCCATTATCAGTGATTTAAGTAATGAATTGGATTTAAAGGGAAACCTTGAATTTTGTCAACTTGATTTATTGAAAGATGATGGGTGGGACGATGCTATGGAGGGTTGTGACTATGTTCTTCATGTGGCTTCCCCATTTATAAATAAGGAGCCGAAAGATGAAAATGTTTACATCAGGCCAGCCGTTGAAGGAACGCAACGTGCATTAAAATCTGCAAAAAAAGCAGGCATCAAGAGAATGGTTCTAACTTCTTCGATGGTGTCAATGTTAGGTGATGCAAACCAGTCTATTCAGATGAATCAATCGACCTGGACCAATACTGAAGCCAAGAATGTTTCTGCCTATGCAAAGAGCAAGACCCTGGCGGAACAAAGTGCATGGAAATTTATTAAAGAGCAAGATAAATCCAACCCATTGGAATTGGTTGTTGTGAACCCTGGGCCTGTTTTTGGACCAACACTTTCTGGAGACTTAACCGGAGCATCCATGGGGATGTATAGAGATTTAATTTCAGGCAAAATGCCAATGCTTCCGCAAGCGGCTATTAATATGTCCGACGTTAGGGACATCGCAAAGATTCATGTATTGGCACTTGAAAATAAAGCTGCTAATGGCCAAAGATATATTGTTGCTACAGAAAAGGCTTATTCATTTCAAGAGATGGCACAAATCATGAAAAATAATGGATACGATAAGGTAAGTACGAAACTCGCTCCAAACTTTTTATTGAAGTTTATGGCCAATTTTAATCGAGATCTAAAAAGCATGCTTGGATTCATTGGAAACACCTATACTGGAGACGTTGGTCCAACAATGAAGACTTTTGATTGGAAACCATATGAATTTGAAAGTACAGTTTTAGATACAGCGAAGTCTGTGCAAGAGGCAATGAAGAAATAGTAAAAGAACCAATAATAAAAACGGTCGGTCTATTCTTTTAGCTTGACCGTTTGTTGTTGATCAAATAGGTTTTCTGGGTCATAAGCTTTTTTTATCTCCTGGAGCCTTTCGTAGCTATCTCCAAAATAAGCCCTTTCCCAATCCTTAAAACCCAAACTTGGGTAATTCCTGTATTGCTTACGTATGCCGTTTTCGTAGAGTATGTTTTGAATTTCATCAAAGGACTTGAGTAGTGCGGTGGGGTCCTTTTTCTCATCCCAATAATATTGTAATTCTGATAAATAAGGAGATGATCTATGCGGATAGCAAGACTCGTTCTCAAATTCGGGATTATTTATATTGCCCCCCAGCGTATTGATCTGATAAATGAGCCCTCTTTTTCTAAAAACAATATCCAATACCTGATCTATGCTTGAGGCAATAGTCTCATAGTTTTCATAATACCCGGCAGAAGCATTTTTAAAGTAGATGGGATATTCTATACCATAATAGTTTCGTAGGGATTCGGCGAGGTTCTTTGGTGTACCTATGGACACATCATCACAGATTTCAGAAAAGGCTTTAATCATGTTGTCAAGAGCCTCATTCTTGGGACCGTAATTGGTAATAAGCAGAACCAATGTTTTGTAATTTAAAACGAATGCCGCAAAACAAGATTCGGGCAGCTCTTTGGTATATTTGAAATAGGTTTTCATCAATTCTTTTGCTCTAGGCTTGTCCAGTTTATATGCCTTAAATCGATGACGGGTAAAGGATTCGGGAGCAGGATGAGTCTTAAAAGTAAATTCAGTAACAACACCAAAGTTTCCGTTGCCACCTCCCTTAAGTGCCCACATCAATTCTTCTCCTCGTTTTACTTGATGAATTTCCCCTGTTGCATCTACAAATGTTACTTCTTTCACGGCGTCACAAGTCAGTCCATATTTACGTGCAAAAAAACCATAGCCTCCCCCAAGGGTAATGCCTCCAACACCAACACCCCCACATGATCCCGTAGGAATAATTCGATTGTTAGGCAGCAAAGCATCATACATCTCGCGAAGGGTGCATGAAGGCTGAATGGATACCGCAGTTTGATCAACCCACTTTACCTCATTCATGAGAGAAAGGTTTATTTGCAGACCATCGTCTATTGAAGAGAAATTTTCAAAGCTATGACCGCCACTTTTAACGGCAACCTTTAATCCTTCTTTGCGAGCAAACATAATGGCCTCAGAAACTCCTTGTGTATTCATACACAGGGCAATCAATGCAGGAACTTTTCCTGCTGCAAGATTAAACCCTTGGTTGAGTTCATCAAATGGTTCGTCTGATTTTTTGAGGTAGGTAACATTATTAGACTTTATTGCTTCTTCTATTTCTGAAACAGGGTCGTTGGGTTTGTTTTTTTTTGAATTTCTTTGTTTTTTTCGCTCATCGGATGTGCAAGCGGGAAGGTATAGACTCAACCCTGCTA
>CAJQPH010000049.1 GCA_905480165.1 uncultured Flavobacteriales bacterium | reverse complement strand
TTTCAATCTTGCGGATCACAGTTATAATGTTGCAAAGTACGTTCCATTTGGACCCATTAAAGAGGTAATGCCCTATCTGTTAAGAAGAGCAGATGAGAACACGTCTGTCGCAGGTCAAACTGGACGTGAATTAGGCTTGATCAAATCAGAACTCCAATCAAGAAAGTCTAATTCGAAACTTTAACCAGTTTAATCATGACGTCTTCAATTTTAGCATAATAAAACCCATCATGAAATGAGGTCAAGTCAATCACTTTATTGTCAATAAGATTACTTTCAAAAATCAAATGGCCCAAAGCATCATATATACAAATGTTTTTTGCTTGCTGAGAGCCAGAATTAAAGATAAAATTACCCTGCGATGGATTAGGATAAATACGCATATCATCTGAATGAATTTCAGGGGTTTCAACCAAAGTGTCAATGATGAAGTAATCCGCTGTTAAAGGAAAAGAGCCATTAGGTCCTGATTTAAAAATAAACACATTACTCCCTCCACTCATTGGGTAAGTGGTTTGCCCAACAGCTATGAAACCGCCGTCCCTTGTTTCTAATATTTGACTCGTGCGATCTAAACCTGCATTATTGATTGTAGAGAAATTATTCATCCAAACCAAACTGTTGGGTGTGTAATAGGAAAAATAAGCATCGTAATCATCTTGAAATGTAAATTGATTGATTTTTCGTTCACCTATAATCGGCATGTTAACGTTAGAAATATAACAAATTTCATCTCCAATGTGACTTCGAACCTCACCATCATCTACCTCTGTTTTCTCTATGAGAACGTTTCCATCAAAGTCGAAGACTGCAGAATATTGATCATGATTATCTTCCGTCAAGATTCTACTACCAACAACATAAACTTTGTCATTACCTAAAGAAACATCATTTACCGTATATTCTCCCGATAGATTGCCTAATGTTTTAAACCATAAAACATCTCCTGCCATATTTAACTTCAATAAAAACCCTTTATTTATGAGTGAATCACTAGAGTAATATGAACCACCAATTATAAATAAGCTATCTTGAACATTTGTTATTGAGGTAGCTTCTGCAGACTCATAAGAAGAAACCGTTTGAGACCATAGTTCATCTCCATTGATATCCATTCGGACCATGTACATGTTTTTATTTCCATTCGAAACATTTTGAGAGTATCCCACCATAAAAACTGAGGTGTCATTTCCAAAAACAGCATCGTTGAAAAATTCCCAAGCCGAATTGATTCCAAAGCTTTTTTGCCATATTTCATTTCCAAATTCATCCGTGTGTAGAACCAATCCGTTATAATCTCCATTACCAATAGAATTCGTATAACCAATGGCAAAAACTCCAATAGATTGATTATAAAGAACCCTACTTGCACCATCAGATTCAAATCCACCGTATTGATTACTCCAATCATATGTTCCGGCACTATCAACCTTGAGCAATACCATCTGTGTGCTTCCGCCCCAACTTGTACTTGAGCCACAAATTAAAAACGACGAATCAGTATATTCCGCAACTCCCTTTCCTATATCAAATCCATTGCTTGAATACAATTTATAAAATTTGGATTGCGCAAAATAACCGCCCGAAATAAAAATGAAATAAATAAATACTATTAGAATGCGCATGACAACTTAATTATAATTGACTCCCCTGTTTTACTGAATAAATTTTCGGATGCAATACCCAAATTGAAATGGTTGAAATTAAAGGAGGAGTACATACCCCACCTTAACTGTGAAAAACCACCATAGCTCGCTTGAGCTCCTAGCCTACACCATTTAGAAGCCTTGAAATCCAAGCCACCAAATAGCATGGGCACATAAGCATTATTTAAATACCCTCTAAACCCAAAAAAACCTTGAAATTGCTTTGATGAATTATAATCTACAAGCTTTGTAAATTGAAACATAGCGGGAAGCATTATTAGAGAACCTTTTGTAATAATCGTATCACTCAAATCAGTCACGACCTGATCTGTATTGCTGAAAATTGTTTCGGAATTAATAAGATCGTTAATTTGATAGCTACCTAAAGATATAACTCCATTTGATGAGTAATTTTCTGTATCAAATAAATAAGCGAAGCCTAAGTTCCGCAGGACAAGCTGAAAATGAACAAAATCCCTTTCGTTTTTTTTCATTTTAAATCGATAATCCATGTCAACAGCCAATCCAAAACCCTTGTAATAATTAGACTCCTTGGATCTTACGCCATCTCCTGAAAGGAGAAATTCCAATGAATCGACATTCTGGCTTTGATACAAATAGCCTTCATTAATCAAACCGTTCAAATAATTATTTACACCGATTAAATTTAAATTAAAAGATGATTTGCTTTTTTTATTTAACCATCCAATTCCAACTTTTTGAAAGGTCATGCTGTTAAATTGACTACCCGTAAAATAAGCCGTATCTCCGGTAAACATATCGTTTCCGTAAAAAGCCATATCAAACAAATCTTTCGAATAGATTAGCGAAGAAAAATTATAAATTCCAGCTTTTACAACTAGGCCTTTTAAGGAATCTTTAAATAGATTTATTTTATGGTTTTTATATACCATTTCGGTATTTAAATCTATACCAAACCTATTAATCTCATCATGACGGTTACTTGAAGACCATTTCATTGACTCATTTATAAATCCCCCGTAAAAAAAAGATTTTGTAATGTCTTTACCAATTGAAGTGGATTGGTAATCCCCTACTCCAGAAATACTTATTTCATGATGGTTAACATTGATGTTTGTATCCTGAACCAAGGGCAACATGGATTGAGAATAAGTCAGTAAGGAAACCGAAACAGCTATTATAGAATTAAGAATCCTCATCATGGTATACTATTCAATGTTTTTACTTTCAAATTAGACTTAAAAAACAGGTATGCGTTACTCGGGATGCTTTGTATTATGCCCGGAGCGGTATTAAATTCTGCCACTAAAACGACGTTTTTGATCAAGTCAAAATCATTTAAAATTTCATGATTCAGAAACACCTCAATTACGGATTCATTTTTCATGAGGTTTTCTTCATTGTCCATAAACCCCAATAAAGAAGACTGTATGGTTTCCACATCGTTGATATCATGTAATACCGAACCTCCATTATCCAAAAACTGAAGGCTTAAGTTTCCTGAAATCGGAAAAGAATTTACGGCCTCAACATGAAGCGTTGCTTCGTTAGCCTCTATAAGGTTTTCTACGATTTCGGAGCTAAGGCTCACTGGAATCGTATCCATAATGACTAAACCATTTGACTCAAGTCCTAGAGGGAATTCTGATTTCAATTTTATTCTTAATTGGCTATTTGGAAAAATCTCATTAAATGAACCTGTAGCCGAGCCAAATGGATTCATTTTAACCTCAAAACCGAGGGTGTGCGTATGACCGAGATTTTCAATGTAATTCGTCATATTGCTATTTGAATTGTCAAGACCTATAAGATGATTGCTCGGCGTTAGTGTAGACCAAGCTCCTGTTGCAGGTGAAATGAGCTGAGGGTTTCCAATTAATGCAGAGTTAAGTGAAATGGTATTATTAAATGAATTGGTATTTTCTAGAATCGAGATTTCTGTACTAAAAGGGATTTTAGTCCCATTTGTAATCTCAACATCAATGGGTACTTCATCCAAATTAATATTTCCTGAAACCATTTGATTCAATATAGGAATATTAAAAGTAGACGTATCGGAAAACACTTGCTCTCCAAAATAACCTTGGGCATAATCGATACTCAGATTTTTAATTTTTGCTTCAACTTCAAAAACATCAGACGTAGTTATCGGCACTGCTTCACCGTTTGGATCACTCATGATACTCAATGAGGTTTGTAAAATATTAAACCCTGAGACATTAACGGAACCGGTAATATCCTCGCCTCTAAGATCTATAGCATATCCATCCAAAACAATCTGTTCGTTAGCTACAGCAGGGATTTCAGTAGTCCCGGCATTGATAAAAAAGGTATGCTCCAAGGTCAAACCGTCTTTTACAACCCCAGGCATTTGAAGAGTGTAATAAGCACTTGTGCCAATTGGATTAAAAACCTTTAAATCAATTTGACCAGAAGAAACGATTATTTTTTTAAGCTGAACATTAGGGACTGATAATTCATGAGCTTCTACTTCGTTATAGAACGTAAACCCTGGAGGAACGCTACCAATACCTATGGTTGGACTAAACGTTTGAGAAATAGTAGTGTCAGGAATAAAAAAGAAATCATTGAGAGAAATATCAAGTAATTCACGCTCGAAAACGACGAAATAATCACTTGAGGTTAAATTATCTAAAGTGCTGTCATTATGAAAATTAGACAAGCTTAAAGTATCAGTTACAAACGGGATAGACCAATCCGTTTCCCAACGGGTCGCTTCTTTTTTACAAGAAGAAAATACACTTAAAAGAATAAGTATAATAAAGACATTTAAACAAGGGTTAACTATTTTCACGCGCTTTCAATAACCGTTGCGTATCCTTGACCTACGCCAATACACATCGTTACTAAAGCATAACGACCATTATTGCGTTTTAGTTGCCGTGCAGCAGTGAGTAAAATCCTTGTTCCTGACATTCCTAGTGGATGACCTAGAGCTATAGCACCACCATTAGGATTAATACGAGAATCCTTATCGTCAAGTCCTAGCTCGCGACTACAGGAAAGAACCTGAGCAGAAAAAGCTTCATTCATTTCAATCACATCCATATCGTCAAGAGTAAGCCCTGCTTGTTTTAAAGCTTTTTGCGAAGCATATACGGGACCAATCCCCATTATCCTTGGCTCAACACCGGCAACGGCCGCAGAAACGATTCTAGCCAATGGTTTCATTGAATTAACACGAACAGCATTCTCAGATGCAATTAAAAGCGCTGCAGCTCCATCATTCAATCCAGATGAGTTTCCGGCTGTTACACTACCCTCTTTTTTAAATACGGCCCTCAAACCACTTAGTGATTCAATAGATGAATTTGCACGAGGGAATTCATCATGGC
>CAJQPH010000048.1 GCA_905480165.1 uncultured Flavobacteriales bacterium | reverse complement strand
AGCAAAGAAGCGGAGAATGCTCCAGAAAGCAATACCAATACAGAGAACAATACAGAAGAGTTGAACACAAGGTCTTCTGAAGAAGAACGATCAACAGAGACCTTGGCAGAACGCAATGAAAGTACAGAAGCGGAGAATGCTCCAGAAATCAATACCAATACAGAGAACAATACAGAAGAGTTGAACACAAGGTCTTCTAAAGAAGAACGATCAACAGAGACCTTGGCAGATGAGAATTCCAATGAAGTGGTTGTTGATTTGGTTCAGGGTAATAGCAGATCAGTTGAGTATTTAACTTCTTTGGTTCTTGAGGAAAGTATGGGAGATGTGTCTGCTGGTAAATCCAATAAAATTAAAGAGATTGAATTAAATGAAACTGATTTAAAGGAGTATTTTAAAAAAGAGCTGGATATAGCTATTGCCAATGAAAAAATTGAAAACAAATATGTAAAACTGAAATCCAGGTTTCCTGATGTGATGTTTGAGGGGAAGAGTAATATTGAAGCTCAATTAAGAGAACTTAAAATCAAAGAAAAGGATTTACAATCGCGCATGAAAAGCGCTTCGTCAAACAATGTCAAATCGCTTATAGCTCAGTTAATTGATGCGAACAAAAGAAAAATTGAGCTTTTAGAAATTGAACTTGAAGAGCTTAATGAGCTTGATTACGAGAAGTTAAAGATTGAATCTGTTCAAACTTCAGCTAAGAGTAAAGCTGAAATTCAAAGAACTAATGCTTACTATACTTATGTTTTAGAGAGAGATAAAATTGAGAGTGACAATCAACTTTTGGAAGAACTATTGGTTAAAAATGAAGATGTGATGTTAAATCTAGACCGGTCTTTACGTGATAATTTGAATAGCAATGATCTTACACAAGAGCAAAGCGAGAAAATTAAAGCAATGGCAGATATTCAAGAGGCAATTGCTTATTTAAAACAAAATATTGAGTTAAATAAAAGTAATATTGTTCAGGATCAGGATGCAAAATCATTTGAATATTTATATCAAAGTAGGATTAATCCTATTGTGGATAGTAAGTCGGTCAAAAGTATTGAGAAAAACACAATACAAATAAATGAATTAACCAATGTATTAAATGTGTCACTAAAGCAGTCAAAAGAAACTGTTCAAGATTTTTCTCCCAAATCAGAGTCTTTTAAATCCTATATTGAAAAAAGAGCTCTACTCAATTTAAAAACTGAAGAACTAGAACAATTAATTGTAAATAATTCGAATGCTTCTACATCTGAAGTTGAGGATTCACAAATCGATGGCTATTTATATGTCAATGAAGTCAAAAAAGATAAAATTTCTGGAGAAATCATTTCAATAGTAAATGAAATGAATTCAATTGATTCTTCTGAGTTGTTTGAATCATATATAAACAACAGGATTTCTAATAACAGTTTGACTTCTTCAACCAGATTAAATCAATCCATTCTTGATGTAGTCCCGCCAAATAATTCTGAAAGAAATAGCTTTGTTGTACTCGAGGAGAAAATCATTGTTGAAAATAAGGCAACTTTGCCTATTCTTGAAACCAATCCTTCTGGTTTAAATTTTAGGGTTCAGGTCGGTGCATTTCGCAGACCCGTTAGAGAGGATGTTTATCGTGAATTCACGCCAGTTTCTGGGCAGCAATTAAATAATGGTCTAATCGTATACATGGCTGGTTATTTTAACAATAGTAATGATGCTGTAACAGCACAAAAATCCATAAGGTCTATAGGTTATTCGGATGCTTTTATTGTTTCTTACTGTAATGATGAAAGATTGCCTTATTGGAAGGGAAAAGAGTACGAGAGAAATGGGGAATGTTTGGCATCGGCTAGAAATGAACCAATAGCTATAAATTCTTCGAGTGAGAATAACAATTCTGATGTAAATTCAAAAGGGAATGGAGTTTCTAATCAGTCCGAGGTGAATACGGCTATTCTTTCAGAAAAAGATAATTCTAGTCAAGAGAATGTGATTACCTCTATTAACTCAAATATCGAGCAGCATGGCAATAATGTTGTGAGAACCATCAATGTCAAAGGATTGTTTTATTCTGTTCAGGTCGGAGCATTTAATCGTAAAATTAGAGGTAGTGAACTGTCTCAAATTGAAGAGCTAAATTATTACCGTTCTTCAGGTTTATATAGATACTCTTCAGGTAAATTTGATTCAATAGAAAAGGCAAGAGATAGGCAGAAGGCTGTGGTGTCATTAGGTATTTCTGATGCCTTTATTGTTGCATATTATAATGGGGAACGCATCTCCATTCAAAAATCAAGAAATCTTATCAGTGAAAATGGAAACGCTATATTATTTGATAAAGAAATTCAGTCCGTTCTTAATGGATCAATTCAGGATAATGAAAGCACTGAAAACAATCAATCTATTAATAGTGAACAAGAAATAACTCAAGTGTCTAGACCAATAGAGATTCCAATAATAGGAGTAGAGGAGGAAGTTGAAAAAGTTATGATGGTTTCTTACACCTTCAATTCTGATTCATTTGAAGAGGGAACAATTGAACGTTTGAATAGAATAGGGGTATTTAATTACAATGAAAATGATGCGAATATTACATCATCAATAATAAACACATCTGAACTTACACCAATCATGTCATTTTATATGAAAGGCATGGAAGAAAATGAATTTATTTCCGAGGAATTTATTGAATACAGAATTGAATTGGGTAGCAAAATTCCTGGTAAACTCGCAAATTGGATACTAAGAACCAACAAAACCTTTCGTTTCATTGTTTTAGATGGAGTAAATCACCTCATTTTCTATGTGAATAACGAAATCGAAAAGGCAGAATTACGTGACGAATTGAATGAAATGTTAAATTAATCTTATGAAATCAAATACGGAAACCAAACAAAATCAACAAACCAAAAAAAATGTTTCAGCATCTTATTCATTGATTTTATATAATGATGATATCAACACTTTCGATCATGTAATTAATTGTTTAATAAGAATCTGTAAGCACGATGTTCTACAGGCAGAGCAATGTGCATGGTTGGTTCATAATAGGGGGAAATGTAACGTGAAGAGTGGTAAACTGTCCGACTTAAGAAAAATGTACAACGCAATGATTCAAAGCGGTCTTTCTGCCGAGATTGAATAATTAATTGCCTTTCTGAATATCATAAAAAGTCTTTTCAATCGTCTCATAAACTCCGTTTGGTGAGGGGCCGAGGGCAGGGAGCCCAACTATTTTAAGATCATTTTTAGTAAGGATGTAGTAAGGAAAAGCTCCAACGTTAAGAGACTTCCAAATGGGATGACCATAATCCAAGGCATAAACATTCCATTTAATTCCGCTAACCACTCGGTCTCCAAAATCACTTAATCGTATACCTTGGTTTAAATAAATACTAACAAATTCTATGTGACTATTGTATTTTTCAAAGAGCCTTCTCAATGCAGATGTTTCCGAAAGGCTACTTGGGTTTTCGGGATCAAAAAAATGTATGTAAAGAAATTTATTCAATGGTGGTATGAGTTGGGTGTCTTCCGTAAGGTTCATTATGGGCAAAGGATCGCCTTCAATAATGGTGTAAAATTCATTAATTAGATTTTCAGCTATTAACTTATTCTGATTAAAAGAAGAAGTTTTTCTGATTTCATTGGTAATATAAATCAAGTTGTTTTGTGGAAGTCTATTTGCATAATATTCTTGTTGAATGATTTTAAGAGCTATTAACTCAGCAAACTCTTTGTTTGGAACCAAACTATCAAAAGAAACTGCGGTTACCATGGTTCTTGCATTATTTTCGTATATCGACTGGATTAATGGATTTCTTATTGACGTATTCATTTGGAATAAATATTGATCATAAAAATCATTTAAATATTCCATGTAAGCTGGATTTTTGTGTAAAATAGGATTCTCTTTTAGAAAGAATTCATATTTCGTAGATTTTGAAGGAGCCCCGAAATAATAGATATTGTCAACAGTTGTACCTAATGAATATTTAATGTAATCGGTAAAGAAAGAAGAGGTGTCGTATGCATATGCTGATTGTACATCCGATTTAAATTTAAGGATTCCCTCTATAAACTTTACAGGCTCAACATCCTTTAAAATATACAAATCTGCCATCTCATCATCCATCCATGCCTCAAAACCTAATATTTTGTAATTAATATCGGTACTATCTAGGTTAAAAAAAAGCATTTCTGTTTCACTTCCCGAAAAATAGTTGATTACATCAATTGATTCTTGAGGAAATTCAACATAATAAGTTGTGTTATTTTGAACATATAATTCTGCAAAGGAATTTTTAATTCGAATCACAATTTTTCGTATTCCTAAATCTTCAATGTCAATCATGAATTGACCGCGTTCGTTAACAGTTGTTGTATATATAATAGATTCTGAATTTGTGATGTAGTCTACTATTTCGGATACGTAGACATATTGATTACTTGCATTAAGGGCAGAACCCAAAATTTTCGTGTTTGACATTGCGAAATTTGTAGTAAACAAAAAAATAAAGACGATGATACGCATACTCTTAATTTTGCATAAATAATGCCACATTTTAAACGAGTATTTCTGGATGGGTTACAAATAAGGATATGTCTCCTTTATTTTTATGTATTTCGCGCACAATTGATGAATTTATTGGACTGAATTGTTCACTTGCTACAATGAATAATGTTTCTATTCCTGACATAGAGCGATTCATCTGAGCAATGGGTTTTTCATATTCAAAGTCAATACTATTCCTTAAGCCTCTCAAAATCTGCGAGGCTGAAACTTCTTTACAGAATTCCACGGTTAATCCCGTGTAACGTTTAATGGACACCCTATTTTCATGACGGTATATTTGCTCTATGTGTTTAATTCTTTTTTCTATATCAAAAAGATATTTTTTTTCTGTATTGATACCGATACCAATAATGATTTCATCGAATATTTCTAGACCTTGAGAAACGATAAATTCATGACCTTTTGTAAAAGGATCAAATGAACCTGGAAATAAAGCTATTTTATTCATGTTTATCAAAGTTAAAAAAACTAAAACAGACATTTCCAAATAGATGGGATTTTTGATATCCCGAAAAATCGCTTAAATCAACTTTTTTAAAATGTTCTATAATGAGAATCCCGTTTTTTTTAAGTGATTGTGATTCGATGATTACTTGTAAGAGTTTTTGGTATTCTTTATAATCAAATGGAGGGTCTGCAAATATCAGGTTGAATTTTTCTTCAGTTTTATTGAGGTACTTAATCGCATCGTATTTGAGAACCTGATGGTTGTTTTCTGGTGGATTTAAAAGATTAAATGTTGTTTTTATAAACTTAATCGATGCAAAGTTAGAGTCAATAGACAAAACAGAATGTGCTCCTCTTGATATAAATTCAAATGAGATATTTCCAGTTCCTGTGAATAAGTCGAGAACGTCCAAACCTTCAATGTCTATTGAATGTTCTAGTATGTTAAATAAACCTTCTTTAGCAAAATCAGTAGTAGGCCGAGAATGGAATCCTTTCAATTCTTTGATTCTACGTCCTTTCCAAATTCCACTGACTATTCTCACATTACAAGCTCTAAAAGATTTGTATTGGCATTATAATGATAGACATAACCCTTAAGAGAATCCATTTTATTTGTGATGGTTTCTATTTCTTTTAGCTGCTTTTGGTTTCCTGAAATATCAATAACCGGTTTCGTTAAATTCATTTTTTCTAAATGGCCAATTAAAAAATAGATGATATCATTAGATGAAGTATACTCTATACTGTTGTATGATATCAAAGAATTGTTCTTGAACTTTAAGATATCAAAAGTGTCACGCTTGATTATGATGTGAATGTCCTTAAATTCTCGGGCTGAAATACATTTTTTTAAATACAAACCAGTACTATT